>NZ_JAMPKD010000006.1:0-280207 GCF_039961915.1 Trichocoleus sp. DQ-A2 | reverse complement strand
AACTTAATTGAAATCTTATGGAAGTTTATGAAATATGAATGGATAGAGATAGAGGCTTATCGGGACTGGAAAAGTTTAGTAAAGTATGTCAAAAATGTGCTAAAAAAAGTCGGGACCGAATATGTAATTAATTTTGCTTAAGCACTTACATCAATTTCAATGTCTATGTAGTTAGGAGCTTGAGAAATATTGGCAGGAGGTAGGCTTCCACGTCTCATCATCAGATCGAAAGTTCCTTTCAATGCAGCCCGAACCTCCGGTGACTCAAGGTATTTCTGCGGTTGTTTGAAACGTACACCAATAAGTACACAACTCGCCTCTATGGCTCGTTGATATAAAGGGGCAACCGGAAAATTGAGTAGAACTCCACCATCTACTAGCTCCTGTCTCCGGTCAAGGCGTGGTATTGGTTTGAAGAGGCCAGGAATCGAAATCGAAGCCCGTACTGCAAATGAAACAGTCGTGTGTGGTTCTGTATCTTTATCAAAAACTACCGGGTCTCCTACTGAGTTGTTCAGGTCACAAGCAATAATAGCTAAGTAGATTTCCCGAAACTGATACAAATCAGCAAAGGTAATATCAGATGGCTTCCCTGGAACATTTTTACCTAGCTGATCTCGCAGCCATCCATGAAAACGCTTCCCGTCGCTGTATGCATCTTGCTCAATAACCAATTTCCACCACTTTTGACAATTCACATACTCAGACCAGTTGAGCTGATGAAAGAGATCAATGGTATGAGCTGGATTGAATCCAGCAGCACAGAGCGCAGAAACAATTGAACCAGCAGATGTTCCGGCTGTACCAATGATGTTGAACTGTTGCGATACCTCCTGCCATGCACCGAGATGTGCCATCCCAAGTGCGCCACCACCTTGAAACGCGATGTATGCTGACGGTTCATTTGATATATCTGTCATCATCTACCTGCTATTCACGTCGCGTACTATTATGGCTTAGTACTTGCCTCATTATGCAAGTAGTAGGTAGGGTGGACAAACTACAAACTTCATGAATGATTTTGCTTTCTGCCGCGTCACTCTATTGAATGAGAATTACTGCCTCTTCTGCCTTGGTATTTAGCGCTTTTTTCAATTCTTGCCCAACTTTCCCAATCAGTTCGTCAAAAGCTTCCTGATTCTCTGTTAGTTGTTGTCTGAAAACCTTCTCTAACTCAGGTTTCATCTGCTCGCAAGTAGAGTCGATCTTGCTATCGCTCAAAAGAAGAGAACGAGTCCAACTCGGAACATCTACCTTTGTCTTAATTGCTTCTTGGGTTTTGCTGCGGGTGATCTCCACTCCGGCGGCAAGAACTGAGGCACCGTAAATTAGCACGATGGGCCAGGTCAAATGTCCAGTTAAAATTAGAGCGATGATGCTACCAACAGTCCCTCCACCAATTACCACATTGACGATAAATCCTACCGTTTCGGCAAGAATAGTGTCGCCAATCGATAGGTCAGGACTAACGACATCAGGGTCGATACTTTCCTCAAACCTTAAGCTACTTCTGGGTATCTGAAACTTTTGGCAAATCGGGTCGGTTTCTTCAGCTAATTCAGGTTGGATCTTGCTGTTAAACCAAGTGGCGCATTGAGTATTGACGATTTGCCGAGCGCCAGGACTTTCAATCCACTGCTCCGCCTGCTTTTTCATAGACTCTTCCAAATCAGCCAAAGTGCGTATTTTGTTGTTTTGCCAGTTTTTCAAACTTGGTTGAATTGTGCTTTCAATCAGCCCCTCTGATAGTGGCTTAGCCAGCAATTCGATTAACTCTGGAATATGTTTTTTGACTAAGTCTTTTAACTTCTTGGAATCAAATAGTGTATTGACCTCTTCTTTAAAGGCAGCAGCACGCAGATCCCATCTTCCTACCCGCGCTAAACCCAAGGCAATGCATCGTTCGGGTTCTGGATCGGGGCGAACTTGAGTATCTGGTTCCGGGAAGATTTCCTCGCAAATCTGGCGCGTAAATTTCATCCGGGATGCACCCCCAGTCATCAGCAAAAGTTGCGGTACAAAGCCTTGTTGATCCAGCCTTTCTTTCGCCTCGTTTACTGCTTCCCGGAAGGAATGAAGCCAACTCTTGCCACCCAATTCTGGCAAAGGTTGGTTCAAGATTTCATCCATAATCGCTTTATTAACTTGAGGCACAAAGTAAATCTGTTCGTTGATCGACTCAAAGCCGCGTGCAAAGGATTGTGGATTGCTGTATACCTGTTCGTTAGAAAAGTAATCTTCCTTAGCTTTGCGGCAAGCAAGTTCGCAACGCGCTTGGTGATGGGGATATGCCTTAAATACTCTTTCCAGTAACGCTTTCTCCTCGTGGTTAGCGAGAGTCTGGGCAAAAATCGCTTTATCGATGAGAGAAGCTCCCAGCGCATTACTTCCAAAATCTATAGGGATTTCGTGCAAACTCTTAACCAGAGTAAAATCCGTAGTTGAAGAGCCGATATCAACAATTAGCACCGACGATTTAAGTTTGTCATAAGAAAGCTTTCCGGCTTCCTTTGCTTGCATGAAAGCCGCCCGCGACTCTGGGACAACACTGATTAAAGGAATACCAGATTCCTTTAGTAACTTTTGGTATTCTTCTCGTTCTTCAACAGACCATCCTGAAGGGCAACCAACATAAAATTGGCTGGTTTCTCCACCTTCAATCTGTTTGCTTTCTTTCAAAAGACGATAGTAAGTTTCTAGAAACTTGCTGATTGTTTCGCGATAAGTTGGGTCGGTATTTGGTTTTTGTTTAAAAGCGATTTTGAGCTGAGTAACGCCAGCTTGGATTAATGCTTGTTCTCCAATTAAATAACCGATATCGGGATGCCAAGCTAGGGCTGTGATTTGAACTTTTTTATTATTAACTTCAAGCATGCTTGGCGGCTCGATACTCTCCACTCTCGCCTGAGCGACAGCGGTTTCACCGTGCCCCAGATCGAATCCGATAGTTTCTAAAACTTCCATTTTTATACTTTCCGCTAATCAACCAGGTACAAATTTCTGAATAATTCCCCTATTTTTAAGGAGGCTAGAGGGAACTTCCATCGTTTGCTGAAATTTTTGCTCCCCCCAAACCCCTATGGAAAGGGGACTACGAAACAAGGGAAATACTGTCTAAATGAAGACTTTGCGACTACAAACAGCCACGATGACAAGACATCTTACTCTCTAGCCTCAGAGTACGCTGGCTCAATCACTCGACCGCGTCGGAGCAAGCGATCGCCTTTAAACAAAGCGGGAGTTATCGTTACAGACTCTTTCGCGGCAGGATCGATACTTGGCTCGAAATCAAAATACTCGCGATGCGTATCGTCCCCTTGGTAAATCTGAACCCGAATTCCCTGCTCCATTAAAATCTGTGGCAGCAATTTGGTGAGTTGAAGCGACATCTGGGGTTTCTCCAGAATTGACGCACCCATAAGTCTCTGAAGCAGATTCAACAGTTCTGGTAGCTCTTCTATTCCACTAGCATCCAGCGGTTTTTTGACTTCCTGAGTCCGGGCGACTGCCAAATCAATGGTGTTTAGCGCATCGGTCAGGTTGTCCAGAAAGACTTGGCTATCAACGCGAACGATCGGCTGGGGCGCTTCTACAGGTTGAAGAGAAACTGAACGATTGGCGCGATCGCGTTTATCGATTTGGAACACCACTTCTAGTCCAACCAGCAGAGACACCAGCAAGATATCCATCCAAGCTCCTGGCGCATCTGAAGCCAAGGAGAATAGAGAATCTAAAATGCCTATGCAGATGAGTCCCTGTAGCACTTTCAGGATTATGGTTTTGGGAGAAACCTTTCTGGCTGGGTTAGCACTCTGCTGAGGCTCTGGCTCCGAAATTGCCTCATTAGCAGCGGTGAGAGTCCCCAAGGACTGCCGCAAAGTGTCCAGGAATAAAGAAGCCAGACGTACCTGAGCGACGCTTAACTCGCCAACGTAACTGCTCTGAATATTATCGAGTCGCTTTTGAACCAGCTTAACGACCTGCTCCGGGCTAGTTGCCTTATCTATCTCTGTCTGAACTTCGCTCCGTTCTTTGGTAAAAAGTGTATATAGTGTTTTCATCGCAAATTAAGACTTCAGCTTTGCTTAAATATTGAACAATCGGTTATTTTACTAAAATTTTATATGAATGCTGAAGCTATTTTTACAAATTAATTTTTAGGAATTTTTTTTAAGTTTAACAAGCTAATCAAGATTTTTTTGAAGAAGTCATCTTTTGAGTTTACTTAAACAGTGGCAAATTTAATTTAAAACTTTCTGTTTATCTTGATACTTTATCTATAATAACTCGGTAATAGTGGCAAATTTAATTTAAAACTTTCTGTTTATCTTGATACTTTATCTATAATAACTCGGTAAGGGATACTTCTATTTTCCTTACCAGACAGAAGTTCTAAGAAGAGCTTCCTGTATGGTACTTAACTATAAAGATAACTTTTACGGCTGATTCCAACTTCTACCCTAAGGAACAGCGCGATCGCTAGTGGATTATCAATGGCATTCTAGCGATCGCGCTCAGGAGAATTAGAGCAGAAGCAGCGGAGCGATCGCCTTGATATAGTAACGTTGAGCAAAATTAGTTAACTTAATTAAGCTTTACTGTTAAAATAGCTGCTACATATTTTTATTTTGGCTGGAATTGCCAAGCAGAGTTTGATTGCATACTTCTGGGGCAAATTTTAGCGAACTGATGAGAATGCTAAATTCTACTTTAGAGTGAAACTAATAAAAAAGAAGTCGCTCTAAGGTACGGAAAAGAGAACTCGCTTTGGACGTATAACCGAACCTACTATTTTTTGAACTCCTGTTAAGCTCAAGCCACCTTTTGAGATTGAGCATCATGGGAAAAGTAGCTGGAATTAGTTTAGGTGCAACAAATTCTTGTATTGCAGTGATGGATGGTAAGCAACCCATCGTCATCACCAACGCTGAAGGATTTCGCCTGACTCCTTGTGTTGTAGCTTACACTAAGAACGGGAACAAATTGATTGGTAGGATTGCTAAACGTAACGCACTGATGCAGCCAGACAACAGCTTTTACGCTGTTAAACGCTTCATTGGACGCAAATACGATGAAGTTATCGACGCAGCAGATAAAGTTTCTTACCAAGTTCTACCCAATAGCAATGGCGGCATTAAAATCAACTGTCATCATATAGGCAAAGAATTTACCCCTGAAGAAATTTCTGCCCAAATTCTGCGTAAACTTGTCGATGATGCCAGCAAATATTTTGGGGAAGAAATAACTCAAGCGGTTCTTACTGTTCCTCCCTACTTCAATGATTTTCAACGTCAAGCCGTCAAAGAGGCTGGCAAATTAGCGAATTTAGAAATCCTCCGCGTCATCAACGAACCGAATGCTGCTTGCCTTGCCTACGAACTAGATAAGAAAAACAACGAAACTATTCTCGTCTTTGACTTAGGCGGTAGCACGTTAGATATTAGTGTTCTGGAAGTAGGTGATGGTGTATTTGAAGTTTTGGCTAGCAGCAGCGACCCTGACCTTGGTGGTGACAACTTCGACCAAAAAATTATCGATTGGCTGATTAACCAATTTCAAAGTCAAGAAGGTCTCGACTTACGCCAAAATATACAGGCTTCCCAGCGGCTTACAGAAGCAGCCGAAAAAGCAAAAATAGAGCTTTCCCTCCTTACGCAAACAGAAGTTGACCTACCCTTTATTACAGCCACCCCGGATGGGCCAAAACATCTCAATGCTACCCTCACTAGAACTGAACTTGAAAAAATGTGTTCTGAGCTTTTAGCTCGCTGTATCGTTAACATCGAACAAGCAATTAAACAGGCGAAACTAAGCCTTAGTGACATTAACGCTGTTGTCCTAGTTGGTGGTTCTAGCTGTATTCCGGCTGTCCAAGACTTAGTGCAAAAAGTGACAAATCAAGAACCCTTGAAAAGCATTAACCCGGACGAGGCTGTAGCGATTGGGGCTGCTATTCAGGGGAAAGTAGCCAGAAGGGACAATTCCATTTATTGCATGAGGGATGTCACTTCTTTATCTTTGGGAATCGAAACTATAGAGGGGACTATGACAAGAATCATCCCCCGTCATAGTACTATTCCTGTCATCAAATCTCAAAAATTTTATACTGCCACTTATGGACAAACCAGTGTAGAAATAAATATTTTAATGGGGGAACGAGAATTCGCTAAAGATAACAAAAAGTTAGGGATTCTTCGATTAGATGGGATTCCTCTAGAGAGAACAGAAGTTCAAGTAACTTTCGACATTGATATCAATGGTATTCTGAATGTTTATGCCAAAGAAATAAGCACGGGAAAAGAGCAATCAATTAGCATTATCGGCGCTTCCACTGTCCCTGCATCTGAAGTGGAGAGGATATTGAGAGATGCAGAACTCAATGTCGAAGCCGATCGCATACTTCGTCAAAAAATTGACATTGCGAACTTAATAGAAGCTCGTAAAAGTGAAGGACAAAAACTTAAAAGTTACGCATTGAAACTTACACCCAACATTGGCGCAGATTTTAGAACTGAAGATTCGACAAAGAGCAACGATGCTTATCGGGTTCTTTTTAATTTGACGAATCAACTGGTAGAGCAAGTGCTTGCTGCCCAGAAAAGGCAAATCGAAGGGTTGTTAAAGGATTTAGAGAAAGCGATCGCTCAAGGGAATTATGATCAGATCACTTCGCTTGGTAATGAATTGCAACAACTTATGATGCAGATAGGTGATGCTGCTTCGCCAAGAGCGATCGCGACTATTGACGATGAATTCTATGAAGTGATTTGAGATGTAAAGGGTAGAATATCTACCCTTCCTCAGAGCGATCGCATCTTAATATCGCTTTCTTTTTGTGATGTTACACATCAGATTCCTCAACCCCCGCTCAATGGCGGCAGTAAACGGCTTGGTTGCAGCCATATCAACTAATATTGTCTTTCCTCCCTTAGCTGAGTAACTGGAAATTTTAGAGCCGGGATTTTATTTGCCAGATCGTTTCAAAGCTTGAAGATTCCGTGTTATTTGAGACGCAGACTTTTGATTTTTGACGATTGCTCGAAAAGCTCTTTATTGAGCTATTGGCTAATTGGAACAGCAATAGCATTCAAAACTGGCAGTAGTTTAATGCCGTACTCTGCCTCAAAAACGTCTTTTTTATAATCTAAACTCCAGATTTCTAAGGCACAATCATCATCCGGTTGAGTTGGCTTCAGGTGAAGCTGAAGTTCTTTCGTTTCTGCGTTGTATTCGCACTGCACTTGCCGAATTGCACCAATTTGCCTCCGGTCAAGAGCAACTGCTAATCTGAGCAAGGCACTCAACTGAGCAACGATCTGTCGGTGCTGTTTAGTCGGCAGATTTTGATAGTTCTCGTGCTTTTTCCTCGGCGCACTCTTGCGGTGATAGCGGGCTAAATTCGCAATCACATCAATTTCGGCTTCCGTATAGCCTAAAAGTTCACCATTGCGAATTAAGTAAAAAGAGTGTTTGTGGTGGGAAGAATGACTGATATGGTGTCCGCAATTGTGTAAAATTGCGGCTGCCCAAAGTAGTTCCCGTTCTTCTGAACCCCAGTGGTGGAGGATGCCTTGGGTTTGGTCAAATAAGCTAAGGGCGAATTCTGCAACTCGCTGAGAGTATTCCAGGTTGACACCGTATTTGCGGGCGGTTTTGATTACATTACGCTCGCGTACAGAACTTTGGTAGCGCAGCTTGTCTTCGATTAAGCCGTGAGCGAGCATCCAATCGACGATGACCCCTTCCCGGAGACTTCGTTCGCAGACTCTGAGCGATTCAAGGCCCAGCAGCGTCATCGCTTCTTGTAAAATAACCGCTCCGGCAACAATGATTTCTGACCGCCGCTCTGACATTCCTGGTATGGCGGCACGTTCTAAATAATTGAGCCTTCGCAAGCGATTAATCAAATCTCTGAGGTCATTGAGACTCAGCTGGTAGCCATTTAGCGAGAAGGGGTTGCTACCCAGTTTTTCTCGCGCGTGTATCGTCACCAGCGTCTCAATCGTCCCAGATGTTCCCACTAAACGCGGCTGTTCCCCCGGTTGGAGAACTGCCCTCAATTCATCAACGGCTCGTTCTAGCTGTCCGCGCACATAAGCTTGTAGGTACTGAAATTCGCCGTTGCTGATGGGGTCAGTGGTAATGAATTCTGCGGTTAGTCGGACTGCACCGACTTTGGTGCTGCTGAGCGATCGCGGTTCGTGACTATCCCCTAAAATTAACTCCGTCGAACCGCCGCCAATGTCAATAATGATGTGGGGTTGGTTGTTCAATTCCATGCCCGACAGCACGCCTAAGTAGATTCTCCGGGCTTCTTCTTGACCGGAAATTAGATTGACAGATAAGCCTAAATCTGATTCTACTTGTTTCAAAAAGTCTCGCCCGTTGGGGGCTTCTCTTACCGCACTGGTTGCCACGGCGAGAATCTGTTCGGCGTTGAGACTTTGGGCAATTCCCTGGAAGCGCTTTAGCGCCGCGATCGCTCGTTCCATTGCCGCTGGCGTCAGATTGCCCGTCTTTTTATCGCGATCGCCCAGTCTCACCGTGTCTTTTTCTCTGGCAATAATCGAAAAAGCAGGCAGCTTGGGTTGAATTTGCACAATCACCATGTGCAGGGAATTGGTACCTAAGTCAATCGCAGCGAGAATCCGATCTCGATCCACGCTAGGAGTTGAAACACCCGCAGAATTATCTTTAGCGTTGGCAACTAAATTGACCATTTCGATGTATCCAGGGTTGCAGAACCAGCCGAGATTTGATGAATAAGGATATTCTATAGGGGATAAAGATGTGATTAATGATATTTCTGGATACTCATTTTTCTAGACCATGCTGACCCAGCAAGAACACAACCAAACAGAACCTACCTGGCTGACAGTCGTCCGGCTTTTGAGATGGGATAAGCCAGCAGGACGCCTGATATTGATGATTCCGGCACTATGGGCGGTCTTTCTGGCAGCAGCAGGAAAGCCACCGTTGCCGCTGGTAGGCGTGATTGTACTGGGTACTTTAGCGACCAGTGCTGCCGGGTGTGTTGTCAATGATTTGTGGGATCGGGATATCGATCCGCAAGTAGAAAGAACGCGATCGCGTCCCCTCGCCTCTCGCGCTTTGTCGGTCAAAACTGGCATCGTCGTTGCCTTGGTAGCGATGAGTTGCGCTGGGGTTCTCGCACTCTACCTTAATTCCCTTACTTTCTGGTTGTGCGTGGCGGCAGTTCCCGTAATTATTTTCTATCCCACCGCCAAGCGCGTCTTTCCAGTGCCTCAGCTAGTGCTGTCGATTGCTTGGGGTTTTGGCGTGCTGATTAGCTGGACTGCTGTAACTGCCAAGCTAGAAGAACCCACCTGGATTTTATGGGGCGCGACGGTACTCTGGACACTTGGATTTGACACCGTTTATGCCATGTCAGATCGGGAAGATGATCGGCGGATTGGCATTAATTCCAGCGCTTTATTTTTTGGCAATTATGCGGCTGAAGCTGTTGGTGTCTTCTTTACTGGCACGGTTATTTTGCTTGAATGGTTGGGAATTGTGATGGATCTAAAGCTTAGCTTTTGGATCGCTTTGAGTTTGGCAACCTTAGCTTGGATTTGGCAATATTCTCGACTCAGCCAGAAAGATATCCCAACGCCAGTATATGGGGAAACTTTTCGCCAAAATGTTTGGATTGGTTTTGTTTTACTGGCTGGAATGATTGCTGGTTCTCTGTAGTCTTGAGTGAGTTTTTTGAACATAAAGAACGCAAAGATACGCTGAGGAAAATGCTAATTCATTGCACTTTTATTACTTTGCCTACCTTTGCGTAAAACTCTGCGTACCTCGGCGTTAAAAATTTCAACGCTTAGGAGTAAGGTCAGCTTGCCATGAAAAAAACCCTAATTGGCGTTATGGGACCAGGAGCCAACGCCACAGAAACTGACTTAGAAAATGCTTATAAACTCGGTCAATTCATTGCCCAAGAAGGATGGGTTTTGCTGACTGGCGGCAGAAATGCTGGTGTGATGGATGCGGCGAGTAAAGGGGCAAAATTTGCTAATGGTTTAACAATTGGCGTTCTTCCCACTAACGATACCAGCGCGGTTTCTGATGCCGTAGATATTGCAATTGTTACCGATATGGGAAATGCGAGAAATAATATTAATGTCCTTTCTTCTGATGTTGTGATTGCCTGCGGCATGGGTGCAGGAACCGCTTCGGAAATTGCCTTAGCTTTGAAGAACCATAAAAAAGTGATTTTATTAACGAATCATCCAGAAAGTAAAGCTTTTTTCCAAAGCTTGTCTGAAGACTCTATTTTGATTGCCAATACTCCAGCAGCAGCAATCGAAATGGTTAGAGGAGTTTTGAGCGATCGCCATTAATTATCCCTTTGGGTAGATGCAACAGGGAGAAATTAGTGGGGAGTCCTGCCTAAATTGGCACATAGCGTTGATTTTGGCTGTCTCTCGACTTTTAAGGTACAATCCAGTGGTTAAGTTTTATATCGCTAGCGATCGCAACCTCGATCGGACGAGACTTAGATCCTTAAGAAGAAAAAACTTCTCCCTTAGTTTTAAGCTAGAAAGCAGTTAGCAGAGGATTGAACACAATGGCATTTGAATTACCCCCTTTACCTTACGATCAAGACGCTTTAGAGTCGTCAGGTATGTCGGCGCGGACACTTGAGTTCCATTACGGCAAGCATCACGCTGCTTACGTGAACACTCTCAACAATCTAGTTAAGGACACAGAACTAGCCGACAAGTCGCTTGAAGAAATCATCAAGGCAACCTACAAAGCATCAGACAAAGCTGCTGTATTCAACAACGCTGCTCAGGTATGGAATCATACCTTCTATTGGAATGGCATCAAGCCAAATGGAGGCGGCAATCCGAGTGGCGAACTAGCGGAAAAAATTAACGCCAGCTTCGGTAGCCTTGACAAATTCAAAGAAGAGTTTAAAAATGCCGGAGGCACTCAATTCGGTAGTGGTTGGGCTTGGCTAATCAAGGATGGCGATACCCTAAAAGTAACTAAGTCTCCGAACGCAGAAAACCCGATTGCCTACGGACAAACTCCCTTGCTAACAATGGATGTTTGGGAACATGCCTACTATCTGGATTACCAGAATAGCCGCCCCAACTTCATGCAGAACTTTGTTGACCACTTGATCAACTGGGACTTTGTTGCCCAGAATTTAACGGCATCTGCTTAAATAACGGCTGATGTTTCAGCTACGTCAAATTTAATCATCTGGAAAACAGCCACGTTAGTAGTGGCTGTTTTTTTATTATCTGTAAACTTCGGCTGCCTGTATCTTTAAAGAAGATAAATTCCCACCAGATAAATCATGGATAGCAAAGAACTAGCCCAATACATTGAAGCCACAGATAGCATTTCCAAGCCTTGGCTATTAGTGCAATTGCGGCTAAAAAAACTCCAAGAACGCCGCCCGACTATCTCACCAGAGGAATATGTTCAAGAATTAGCAGATATTCATCAGGACTTGATGAATCTGGGTGAGTGGTGGCGGGGAAGGGAAGATGAGGTATTTGGTTAATAAAACTCATCGAATCGCTATCGTCAGCTGGGCAGAGGCTTGGCAAGGCGTGCGGGTGAAGTATCCAGTTAAAGGAGGGAGTAGCGATCGCTCGCCCGGAGCCTGCCTTGAGAGCATAAACCTATCGCTTTTGCATGAGGTCATGATATTTAACGCCTTTCTGTAGATAGGTTTTGGGTCATCTAAGTCAGGATACGATGAATTAATAACACAGCCAGAATTAAGATAAGCGCATTTTAAAAATGAGTGCTAAAACAATCAGCGCGAATCTGCGATCAATTCAGATGGAATTCACTGGTTGGTGTTGCAAGTAACAATGAATACCTGCCAGCCTGACTGCCATTAGAATTATGTCAAAAGCGAAAAAGACCGCAGCAACACACCATAATATTGACCTAAACCATCCGCAGTACTATTTCAACCGCGAACTCAGCTGGTTGGAGTTTAACAATCGAGTTTTGCATGAAGCGATCGATCCTCGGACGCCGCTGCTAGAACGCCTGAAATTCATGGGGATTTTTAGTGCCAACTTCGACGAATACTTCATGGTGCGCGTTGCTGCTCTTAAGCAACAGGTGGAAGCAAAAGTGAGCCAGCTGACGCCCGATGGTCGGACGCCAAGCGACCAGCTAGAAGAGATTAGCTTGGCAGCGCGACCTCTGGTAGCACAACAGCATCAACACTTTGAGAAAGCATTGCGACCCTTGATGACCGCGCAAGGCATTCATCTTCTAGACTACGTGGATCTGAACCAGGAACAGCGGGCTTACCTGCAAAACTATTTTGAAGAGCAAATTTTCCCAGTTCTGACCCCCTTAGCCGTCGATCCCAGCCATCCTTTTCCCTATATGTCTAACCTCAGTCTGAATCTGGCTGTGGTGGTGAAAGACCCAGACACGGGGGAAGAACTGTTTGCTAGAGTGAAAGTCCCAAAAGTTTTACCTCGATTTTTGCCCTTACGGTTGGAGTCCGGGCTGGGAAGTCGGTCGTCTGGACTCGAAGAGGAACGATTCCGGAATGAACGCCTGATTTGGATGGGTGTGCCCCTAGAACAGGTGATTGCTCATAATCTAGAGTCACTGTTTCCGGGGATGAATATCCAGGAATATCACCCCTTCCGAATCACTCGCAATGCAGATTTGGAGGTGGAAGAAGATGAAGCCGACGATCTGATGCTGGCGATTGAGCAAGAACTGCGGAAACGTCGGGTGGGTGGTTCGGCGGTACGGATGGAAATTCAAGCTTCAATGCCCGAATCCATGAAAGGGATGCTGATGCGAGAACTGGGGCTGTTGGAGCGGGATGTTTACGAGGTGGACGGGCTATTGGGGCTGGCAGACTTGATGTACTTCATGCAATTGCCACTCCCGGAACTGAAAGACCCTGTGTGGACGCCAGGGATACCCCCACGCCTGCGGCGGCTCAGTGAAGGAGATTTGGATGAGGGAGAAGATATTTTCTCGGTCATTCGCACCGCAGATTTGATGGTTCACCATCCTTATCAATCTTTTGGAGGAACGGTACAGCGCTTCATTACCCAAGCGGCAATCGATCCAAATGTGCTGGCGATTAAAATGACTCTCTACCGAACATCTGGGGACTCGCCGATTCTCAATGCCCTAATTACAGCGGCTGAGCATGGCAAGCAAGTAGCGGTTCTGGTGGAACTAAAAGCCCGTTTTGATGAAGAGAACAATATTAACTGGGCACGCAAGTTAGAACAAGCGGGCGTTCATGTGGTCTATGGGTTGGTGGGTTTAAAGACGCATACCAAAGTGGTTTTGGTGGTACGCCGAGAAGAAAACCAAATTCGCCGGTATGTCCACATCGGTACGGGGAACTATAATCCCAAAACCGCTCGAATTTATACAGATGTGGGGCTATTAAGCTGCCGTGAAGACTTGGGGGCGGATTTAACGGATTTGTTTAATTACTTGACGGGTTACTCGCGGCAACGGTCTTACCGCAAGTTGTTGGTGTCGCCGGTGAACTGCCGCGATCGCTTTTTGAGTTTGATCCGCCGCGAGATAGAACATTGCCATCATGGCAAAAGCGGTCGAATTGTCGCCAAGATGAATTCACTGACAGATCCCCAACTCATTGCCTCGCTTTACGAAGCTAGCATCGCTGGGGTAAAAATCGATTTGATTATCCGCGGAATTTGCTGTCTGCGACCCGGTGTGGAAGGAGTCAGTGAAAATATCCGGACGATTAGTGTTGTCGGGCGTTATCTAGAACACTCGCGGATTTTTTACTTTCAAAATGCTGGCAGTGAGGAAGTTTATATCGGCAGTGCTGATTGGATGCGCCGCAACTTGGATCGACGAGTAGAAGCGATCGCGCCAATAGAAGATCCCGAAATTTCTAAAGATTTACAAGAAATCTTAGGAATTATGCTCGCCGATAACCGTCACGCTTGGGATTTACAACCAGATGGTCGTTACATCCAACGCCACCCCGGTGACAAGGAAAGAGAACAAAGTGCCCAGAAAATTTTGATGGAAATGGCACAGCAATAGGGTAGTGGGAAATGAGCGTGTTGAGTTTTGAATTTTGAGTTTTGAATAAAAAAGAGTGCTTTAATTCAAAACTCAACACTGATTCCTTGAAACTTTTTCCGAATTATCCATAACCCCTAACATCGATTCCCCCTCCCCCCCTTGCCAACTGCTCCAGACCGTCCGACACTGGTTTTGGGAGTTGACTGGCAATCGAGAGGTTTGAAGTGAAAAAAGTTCTAAGCATTATTCTCGGAGGTGGCGCTGGCACCCGCCTTTACCCGCTGACCAAGTTGCGAGCGAAGCCAGCCGTGCCTCTGGCAGGAAAGTATCGCCTAATCGATATTCCGGTCAGTAATTGCATTAACTCAGAAATTTACAAAATCTACGTTCTGACCCAATTCAACTCAGCTTCCCTCAACCGCCATATTGCCCGCGCCTACAGTTTCGCAGGGTTCACAGAAGGGTTTGTGGAGGTGCTAGCCGCCCAGCAAACGCCAGAAAACCCCAACTGGTTCCAAGGCACTGCCGATGCTGTCCGTCAGTATCTCTGGCTGTTGGATGAGTGGGATGTTGATGAGTACCTGATTTTGTCAGGAGATCATCTCTACCGCATGGACTATCGCCAGTTCGTGCAACGCCACCGCGACACTAATGCCGATATCACCCTCTCCGTTGTGCCAATGGATGAGCGACGGGCGTCCGATTTCGGCTTAATGAAAATCGATGATACCGGACGGGTGATAGATTTCAGCGAAAAGCCTAAAGGCGATGCTCTCAAGGAGATGCAGGTCGATACGACAACGCTGGGATTGAGTGCGGAACAAGCGAAGAAAAATCCCTACATCGCCTCAATGGGGATTTATGTCTTCAAAAAAGACGTGCTGATGCATCTGCTGCAAACTAACCAAGAGCGAACCGATTTTGGTAAGGAGATTATCCCCGCTTCGGCGCAGGATTATAACGTTCAAGCTTATTTATTTAATGACTACTGGGAAGATATTGGAACGATGGAGTCGTTCTACGAGGCGAACTTGGCTCTCACCAGACAACCGCAGCCGCCTTTTAGTTTCTACGATGAGGATGCTCCGATTTACACTCGCGCTCGTTACTTACCGCCCAGTAAGCTGTTAGATTGCCAAATCACCGAGTCGATTATTGGGGAAGGCTGCATCCTGAAAGAATGCCGGATTGAGCATTCAGTTTTGGGAGTGCGATCGCGCATTGAATCGGGTTCCTTAATTGAAGACTCCCTCGTCATGGGTGCCGACTTATACCAACCCTTCGCCGAACGACAAGCTCACTGTGAAGACGGTAAAGTTCCCTTGGGAATTGGTTCGGACACCCGGATTCGCCGCGCTATCATTGACAAAAACGCGCACATTGGTTGCAATGTGCAAATTATTAACAAAGACAGGGTGGAAGAAGCCAACCGCGAAAGCGAAGGTTTCTACATCCGTAGCGGGATTGTTGTGGTACTGAAAAATGCCGTGATTCCCGATGGAACCGTCATTTAGGATGGAAATTAGTCCGGGGAGTTGCTAATTGGGAAAAAGTTGAAGTAGAGACGCGATTCTCGCGTTTGAATTTGGGTTTTGAATTAAAGAACTCTCTTTAACTCAAAACTCAAAACTCTGATTACTTACTCCCAACACCGAAACATGACTCGATTAATTCTCCTAATTGGGTTGCCCGGTAGCGGCAAATCTTCTCTGGCACAAAAGCTCGTAGCAGAATGCCCTCAGCATCGGCTGATTGCCACAGACGCAATCCGGGAACAACTGTTTGGGGATGAAGCAATTCAAGGGTCGTGGCTGTTAGTGTGGAGCGAAGTACAGCGCCAATTAAGCCAAGCAGTTGAGGAGAAAAGACAAGCGATTTTCGACGCGACGAATGCGGCTCGTAAACATCGCCGGGAAGCGATCGCGAGAAGTAGCGATCGCGGTTTTACCCACATTACCGGCTTGTGGCTGGATACGCCAGTGCAGGAATGTCTAGAAAGAAATCGATTAAGACTCCGCCAAGTTCCAGAAGAAGTTATTTTACAGATGCACCGCCAACTGGTAGACGCTCCGCCCACCCTAGCTGATGGACTCGATCGTTTAATCCGTTATTCAGCGACAAGTACGGAAATCGCGATCGCCTCAGTGCGGAAAAGCCGAACTTATATCCATTGACTGATTTGATACCCTATCTCTGAGAAGGTAAAAAATAAAACTTAAACTAAATATTTAGACGAGAGGAGGGAGGTTGATGGCTGCGACCGATTTTAAAGACTATTACGCCATCCTGGGAGTTACTAAAACCGCTAGTGCCGATGAAATCAAAAAAGTCTACCGGCGACTGGCACGAAAGTACCACCCCGACATGAACCCTGGCAACAAAGAAGCTGAAGCTCGCTTCAAGGAAGTCAGCGAAGCCTACGAAGTGCTATCCGACCCAGAAAAACGTAAAAAGTACGATCAGTTCGGACAGTATTGGAAACAAGTCGGGGAAGGATCGTCGCCCTATCCAGGCGGAGTGAACGTTGATTTTGGCGGCTTTGACTTTAGTCAGTACGGCAGTTTTGATGAATTTGTCAACGATCTCCTGGGCGGTTTAGGGGGTGCCAGTGCCCGTTCTGGCAGCCGTGCTGGACGCCGCACGACTTATCGCACTTCTACAGGCCCCACTGGGTATACAGACTTTGGCGGGTATTCTGGCTTCGATCCGCAAGCCGCCGCAGCCGCCGATCGAGAAGCGGTCATCAAACTCAGCCTATCCGAGGCTTTTCATGGCGTCCAGAAGCGTTTAGATTTAGGCAATGAAGCCATTGACGTTCGGATTCCTCCGGGTACAAAACAAGGCAGTCGAATTCGCGTCAAAGGCAAAGGTTCAGTCAGCCCCTATACTCAGCAGCGGGGTGACTTATACTTAACCGTGGAGCTGCTGCCCCACTCGTTCTTCCAATTCGATGGTGATAATCTCGTCTGCGAAGTGCCGGTAACGCCAGATGAGGCCGTGTTGGGGGCACCCGTGGAAGTGCCGACGCCGGATGGTTCTGTCACTGTCAACGTTCCCTCTGGTGTCCGTTCGGGACAATCTCTGCGGTTGCGCGGTAAAGGTTGGCCCAATCCCAAAGGCGGACGTTCCGATCAGCTGGTAAAGATTTTGATTGTGACGCCGAAAGAACTCAGTGCTACGGAACGAGAATATTACGAGAAAATCCGGGAGAGCCGCACCTTCAATCCCCGCAGCAATTTGCCGCAGGTACGGCTGTAGACGTTATCCGAGCTTTTCATCTGAACCCCACCCCTTACTCTCCCCCAAAGAGGTAAGGGGTTTCATTTAGGGGGAAGGAGTGGTTGTTTGTGCCGGTTCAGGAGAAGCAGTGGTCGTTTCAGCCGGTTCAGGTGAGGGAGCCGGAGGGTTTTCCACGCCGATATCAAGTTGATAATCAACGGGCTGGGAAGCTTCGGAAACAACGATGAATTCGTAGTAGCCTGATTGAGGCAAGGTTCCCGACCAAGTTTTTTCGGTGGAGTCTTCGAGGATTGGGGGAAATGTACTCGTTGGGGGGTAAAGGGAAAGCCGCAGTTTTGAACTCCCCGTAAAGTTAACTGCTAATAATTGATTTTGGGCAAAGTTGCCGATGTAGGCTTTTCCTTCTCCTGGTTGGAGGGTGCCGCTGACTCGTTTGCCCACTGCCCCTGGAGCAAAGCGAATTGTTTCCAGCGCCTCTTGAGATTGCACTGCTTTGACTTTCTCCCCAGCGATCGCGTGCCAGATTTGACCGACTGGCTGATTGAGAAAATCTCTGCCCCGCTGTTCTGGAAATACTTGGAAAAATGCCACATCTGCGAGATCGTAGAGGGCGCGACTGCTCAGGTTTCGCTGGTTGACTTGCCCTTTCCAGCGATCGCGATCCGCTGCACCATAGCTTCCCAAACGCTGTCTGGCTGCGCCCGGTAATTTCGCTTGATCTAGCTTATCGAGCAATTCAGTTGCGATCCGATCCCATTGCTCTCGTAATTGCTCATTTTCTGGCCCATTCCCCAGCGTGCGCCCTCGTTGATTGGGGTTTTGAGTCCAGAAAACTTCATTCACCCAGTTGACATAGAAATTGTAGTTAACGCCGAGACTTTGACGGCGATCGCGCAGCTGTTGCTTGCGTGCCTGTTCCGCAGGCGAAAACTGCGAGGAAGGATTTTCTTGATCGACGGGCGGCGAAGAACTGGGTGAGGGTGTGGCATCGGAGGTTTCTTCCCCAGACTTCGATAGTGATTGTATCCAAAGATTGCCAGCCCACCAGCCGATTCCAGTCGCGCCCGTAATCAGCAGCGACACGACCAAAGTTTTTCCCACTAAACCGAGAAAGGGAGATTGCGGTTTGGGGGCTGGCGGCGGTAATGGATTGGGGGTTGGGATCGGCTGGGTAGCGTTGGCGATTGGCTGGGGTGAGTTGGCGATTGCCTGAGGGGGCGGGGGAATTTGGGCACGAGCCACCACCATTGTCGGTGCCATCGGGGGTTTGGTGGGTGGCTGAGTGGGAGGAAGATCGGGTGCTGGGGCAGGCGAATGGGCAGATGAAAGGCTCTGTAGCACGGCGCTGGCAGATTGATAGCGATCGCCCGGTCGTCGTGAAAGCATTTTATCCAACACCGCCCCCAGACCGGGGCTAAGGTTCACGTCCCGCCGCCAGTTCCACAAAAGCGTTCCATCGTCGATTAGCTCTTGCGGCTGTTTACCAGTGAGCAACACCAACATTGTTGCCGCCAAAGCATATAAATCGCTATGGGGAAACACAATTCCCCGTTGCATCTGTTCATCGGGGGCGTATCCGGGCTTACCTAACCGAGTATGGATGGTCGCTGTTTCCATCCCTGGTGTCTCGCTAAACTCCGATTCCACGGTGGCTGCGACTTCCTTGACGCCACCGAAGTCTATCAAGACGGGCAGTTGGTCAGAAGCTCGCGAAATCATGTTATCTGGAGCAATATCGCGGTGAATGACCCCCATCGAATGGATATATTCTAGAACTGGTAAAATTTGCAGCAGGATCTGCCGTACCTCTGGCTCGCTAAACCGCGCTCCTTGATGTTTCCGACTTTCGAGAAGCGCGCGATAAGTTTGACCTTCCACATAGTCTTGGACTAAAAACAGGCGTCCGTTCCCTCGCTGGTTTACCCGAAATAACTCTCGAAAGTTGGGAATTTGCGGGTGTTTCAGCTTGTAAAGGACACCCGCTTCCCGTTCAAATAGTTCGGAAGCTTTTTGCAAAGCGTAAGTGCCTTGAACCTTGGGGGCAAATTCCTTTAAAACACAGGGTTCGTTGAAGCGGTTGAGGTCTTCAGACAAATAAGTGCGTCCGAAGCCACCGTGCCCCAATTCGCGCACAATTCGATAGCGATCGCCCAGCGTCATCCCCGGCAAAACAGTATTACTCACCACAGCAGGTAGCGGTTCGCCACAATGCTGGCAAAAGCGACCATCGATGGGATTCTCGTGTCCTTTGGTGCAATAGAGGGGCATGATTAACTTGGGGCAATTCTGTGGAAGATCCAGTAACGGTATAACAAATTGACCGAGATTCTACCAAGTAATGCGATCGATGAAAGCGATCGAAAGCGATTGAAAGCGATCGCCTTCCCTACGTTAGCCTGATCTTAAATACAAAACTGAGAGGGGGGACAATGCTAGAAGAACAACGTCAACGGGTACTCACCGCTTTTCAATCGTTCCTGGGTACTCCCCTCCAGTGGCGGCTGCAACAGTATCGCAGCACCTCCCCAGAAACCGCTACGATGCAATTATTCCACGAGGTTGCTGCGAGTGTCCCCGCCTACCAAGCTTTTGTGAAGGAACAAGGTATCGATCCGGATTCGATACAAACTTTTGAAGATTTCCAAAAACTTCCCTTCATTACCAAAGAAAATTACCTGTTGCGTCATTCGCTTGCAGACTTGTGCCGCAACGGACAATTAGAAGCGTGCGATACGATTGCTGTTTCCTCCGGTTCAACGGGAAAGCCGACATTTTGGCCTCGTTTCCTCACGGATGAACTGCAAATCGCCATTCGCTTTGAACAGATATTTCATGATAGTTTTCAGGCTGATACCCGCCGCACCTTGGCTGTTATCTGCTTTACCTTAGGGACTTGGGTTGGGGGAATATACACAGCAAACTGCTGTCGCTATCTCGCCAGTAAAGGATACCCGATTACGGTGATTACTCCTGGCAATAATAAAGAAGAGATATTTCGAGTGGTGCAAGAACTGGGTTCTGCATTTGAGCAAGTGGTGCTGCTGGGATATCCACCATTTTTGAAGGATGTCATTGATAGTGGCATAGCGCGGGGTGTGGAGTGGCAGCAATATCACATCAAAATGGTGTTTGCGGGAGAAGTCTTTAGCGAAGAATGGCGCAATCTTGTCGGAGAAAGAGTCGGTTCTCAAAATCCTTGTTATGACTCTGCTTCGCTTTATGGGACAGCCGATGCAGGCGTTTTGGGCAACGAAACCCCGCTGAGTATCCGCATCCGTCGATTTCTGGCAGAACATCCAGATGCTGCTAAGGCATTATTTGGAGAATCTCGCTTGCCAACGCTGGTACAGTATGACCCACTGAGTCGCTTTTTCGAGGTTCACGAGGGCACATTGCTGTTTTCCGGCGATAACGGGATTCCGCTGATCCGCTATCATATCTCCGATACGGGAGGCTTAATCCCTTACGATGAAATGCTCCAGTTTTTAACAGAATGGGACTTCGATCCAGTCGCGGCGTTGCAAGGTGAAAGTGCCATTCCTCATCCCGAAACCTCCGGTTTAGGGCTACCCGAACTCAATCCGGCGGCGCGGGCTACCCAAAGAGGAATTCCTCCATTACCGTTTGTTTATGTGTTTGGACGGTCTAATTTCACGGTTTCCTATTTCGGCGCAAATATTTACCCGGAAAATGTGACGGTGGGGTTAGAACAACCCAGGATTCGAGAGTGGGTGACGGGTAAGTTTGTCATGCAGGTTCAGGAAGATGCAGATAAAAACCGCTTCCTGTCGGTGGTTGTGGAGTTAGCGCCCCAAGTGGAAGCCAGTGAAGACAAGCAGGAAGCGATCGCATCTTCAATTTTGTCCCAGCTACAACGCCTCAACAGCGAGTTTGCAAACTATGTCCCCCCAACCTACCAAATGCCGCAAGTTACCTTAACTCCCACCGGCGATCCAGAATATTTTCCGATTGGGGTGAAGCATCGCTATACTCGCCAATAATTTCTGCCAATAATTTCTATAATTGCGTGCCTAATTCGTGCATTGCCTGAATAATCGGTTTCAAACTTTCTCCTAAAGGGGTCAAAGAATATTCCACTTTTGGGGGAATCTGCGGATAAACCTGACGATGGATAATTCCGTCTTCTTCCATCTCTCTGAGTTGCTGTGTGAGCATCTTTTGAGTGATTCCCTCCAGCCCTCTTTGCAGTTCCCCAAACCGTTTAACGCCTGACCATAGTTCTGCCACAATCAAAAGCTTCCAGCGTCCGCTAATTGCTTTTAAGGTAGTTTCTGCTGGACAAGTCTTCCTTTCAAAATTCTCGCTTTTAGCTTCCATAGTATCTTTTTGGGTACTATCTTACTTTAAACTGCATACTTTACACTTTATGGTTACATTTTTTAAACTATAAATATACAAAAATAAGGCACCAAAGAAAGCCAAGGACAAGCAAAATGAGTGAACCCGTCATTGTAGATACAAAACCTATCATTCTTGCGCTTGAATTGGGTACTTAAATTTTGGTGTAGTTGCGGTCAATCTCACAATCAACCTTATGGCGATGGTTCCCATCAAAACACGGAATCCCCCCCTGTAAAGTTTGTAATGAAAGACAAAAAACACGTAGCAGTATGCCAGTGTGAGTAAACCAGAAATCCACCGTTTTGTGATGGTTTGTACAGTAAACTTTAGTATTATTCATGACAAAACCGTAGCCTGTCTAAATAAAGTTTACTTGTACCAACTGGCAACAGATCCCATTTTTTTAGTCTGCGAAGGGAGACGCAATAAATCGCCTTTCTACAACCAGGATAACTCTAGGCTCTAGCCGCTGGACATTCAAGTTAAATAGGAGATGAAAATGATTGCAATTCGGAAAGCAGAAGAACGCGGACATGCCGCTCATGGCTGGCTCAATTCCTATCACTCATTCTCTTTCGCCAACTATTACGATCCCCAGCACATGGGATTTAAAACTCTGCGCGTAATTAACGAAGATAGAGTGCAAGCGAACCAAGGCTTCGGGACACATTCTCATCGAGATATGGAAATTATTTCCTACGTACTAGAAGGTGCTTTGGAGCATAAAGATAGCATGGGAACTAGCTCTATTATTCTTCCGGGTGAAGTGCAAGTTATGAGCGCTGGTACAGGAGTTACGCACAGCGAATATAACCATTCTAAAACTGACTTAGTGCATTTTCTACAAATTTGGATTACGCCAAATCAAAAGGGATTAAAACCTAGATATGAACAGAAAATGTATTCAGCTGAAGAAAAGCACGGGAATCTCCGTTTAATTGCTTCTCAAGATGGTCGGGATGGTTCGGTTACTATCCACCAAGATGCCAATCTCTACGCAAGTTTGCTCGATGCAGGACAGCAGGTTAATTATCAAATCAACCCTAACCGCCATGCTTGGCTGCAAGTTATCAAAGGCGATATCAGTTTGAATGGTAAGCCACTGGCTGCTGGAGATGGCGCTGCAATCAGTGATGAAAACCAGATAGCCATAGAAGCCAAAAATAGCACGGAATTCCTGTTGTTCGATTTGGCATGACAGCCGAAGGTTTATATACCCTTTAGGCGAAGACGATGATTCCGGTCATGGTTTTTAAGTAAACAGTTCTTTAAGTAAGAGAAATCAAGCGATCGCTTGATTTCTCTTATTTATTTTTTGGTTCTAAGGAATTCGTTTACCTCCAGGTAAAAATGGTATGATTACAGGCAAAAGTATAACTAGCGATGCAGATTACTCAATGTCTCCATGCAGCCATTCTCGTTTCTGACTTGGAACGAGCCGAGCAATTTTATGGGAACGTGTTGGGATTATCGAAGGTGGATAGAGTGCTGAAATTTCCCGGCGCATGGTATCAAGTCGGCGAGTTTCAAATTCACCTGATTGTTGCCAACTCTATACCATCAGATTTAGTCAATTCTGAAAAATTAGGTCGGAATCGGCATTTAGCCTTCTTGGTCGCCAACTTAGACGCTGCTAAGGAGAAGCTTATGGCTCACAACTACCCCCTACAAATGAGCGCTTCTGGTCGCGCTGCGCTGTTTACTCAAGATCCTGATGGCAACATCATTGAGTTAGGTGAATGAGCTGTCAACCATGAATCCTAATCAGGGCACTTTGGGAGCATCCTGCGAATTGCGAAGACCTGTCTGCACGATAGAAGCGTGGGGCTACAGAAACGAAGCCTACCTACACAAGCTAAAATTAAACTCTTCAGGCTGCTCCTGGCAGCTTGGTACATAATTCTGCAATGAAAATCATTGCATATTCCTATACTGACCCGTTGCTTGAAGTTGCACCCGATCCCTTGATGTGGGGTTGGGAAATAGATAGCGTTTATCAAGATTTAGGGGAACGTCAACAACTACGACAGCTGTTAGAAGATTGTAAAGAAGAACCCGCTAATTATTTATTAATCCGACGACTGGCAGAATTGGGAAACTCGGTGGAAGAAGTATGCGATCGCATCCTCGATCTCGAATCCCTCGGCATTCAAATTATTACTACCGAGTCAGTCGCGTATCATCAAACACCCCTGCAACTCCTGCAAGAAATTCAGAATCGGCAGCGCAGCGATCGCATCCGTCAAGGACACGCTCAGCGGCGGCTCAAAGCCTCGCCAGCACCCGGAAAAGCTCCTTACGGCTACCGACGAGGTAAAGACCGTTATATCCTAGACCGCAGCGCCGCGCCAGTCGTCAAAGATTTTTTTGAACAATTTTTGCTGTATGGTTCTTTACGCGGTGCGGTGCGGTATCTAGAAAAGAAATACGCCAAGAAAATTTCCGCTTCTACTGGACAACGCTGGCTAACGAACCCAGTCTATCGGGGCGATACTGCGTATAAGAATGGTCAGGTTCTCTCTGATACCCATGCTGCCATCGTATCTAGGGAAGAAGCCGCGCAAATTGACCGCTTGCTGCGCCGTAACCGCCGTTTGCCTCCTCGCACCGCTAGTGCAAATCGTTCTCTAGCGGGATTAGTAGTTTGTGGGGAGTGCCAGTCGCCAATGACGATTACCCGCGTCACCGCTTCCCGCAAACAGGGAGAATATCTTTATCTGCGTCCAACCAAGTGCGTTAAACAGCCCAAATGTAAGGCTATTTCTTATCAGGAAGTATTGGAGCAAACGATTGAGAGAATCTGCCAGGATTTACCCCGCGCAGTAGCGGCGGTGAATGTTCCCAATATGGATGGAATTAAGGGCACGATTACCCATGAAATTGCCGCGAAGCAAGATATCTTAGCTCAGTTGCCGACGCTTACAGAGAATGGCATTCTAGATTCAGAAACTGCCCAGTTACGCGCCTACAAGCTACGCACAGAAATCTCTCAATTGCAATCGCGGATGGCGAGTCTGCCGCCAGTAGATTTACAAGCGATCGCGCAGGCTGTATCTATCTCACAATTTTGGCTAGATTTGTCAGAATCAGAGCGACGATTCTACTTTCGAGAATTTATTCGCCAGATTGAAATTAACCGCCAGGATTCATCTTGGGAGATCCAGCTAGTTTTCATCTTTTAGCGATTAACGATAAAGTGTTGCGATCGCAATTCTATTTGAGCTGTGAGCCAGCACTTCAGATACCCCGCTTCTCACAGCAGCCAGTTATCTCGCCTTGCCGAATCGTTAAAGAGTGCGCTCGCTCTTCACAAAGCCGCAACACGTACGCTAGCAACACTTACGCGAACAGAGTAAGTCGGCGTTACACTTGCATGGTGGCGATGCTAAATGTGCCGATAGATGACTAAAAAAACTTTCCGTATGACTCTCACTACTGGTATAAATTTTATAATTCGGAACGCAACGAGCGTCTAACCGCTGTAAAACTGAGTCTAAACGCTGCGAGTGTTTCCAACTCTGAGATTGTCCTACAGGGTTAGGACAGGCATGACGAGAGTTTTCCTCGGTCCCTTTAAGATAGAAAATCCGGCTTTATTCTATAGAGTTATGCAAACTTCATAAGGACATGGAAACTTACCTTGTGATTTTAGTCAGATGATTGAGTTAGATAAATCGCAGGGAATGAAGTTGGATTGCCGCTAAATACCACGGGCTTTGTTAAATATGGATCGTCAAACTTTTGCGTGGGGTCGTTCAAAAAAGAAGATTAGAGGAGCTGACAGATGGGTGGAAAGGCTGTGGGTCTTAGGGTTATTCCTAGCGGCTATCCTGCTATTTGGAATCAATCTGGGCGTACTGCCTTTACGGGATTGGGATGAGGGAACGGTTGCCCAGGTTGCTCGTGAGATTTGGCAGGCAAAGTTTGATTCTTTGAGATGGCTGTACCCGACGTTGGGAGGTACGGAGTATTTCAATAAACCGCCTTTAATGCATCTGCTGATTGCCGGTGCCTACGCAATCGGCGGTGTAAATGAGTGGACAACGCGCCTACCTGGGGCGCTGCTGAGTGCCGCTTGTGTGCCGCTTTTGTATGGCATTGGACGGGAACTATTCCGGCGACGCCTTCCAGCTCTTTTCTCGGCTTTGATTTACTTAACGCTACTACCCGTTGTGCGTCATGGGCGTCTGGCGATGCTGGATGGGGCAGTGCTGTGCTTTTTCCTGTTCATGATGTGGTGCGTGTTGCGATCGCGTCGAAACTTGCGCTACGCTCTCGGTGCCGGTATCGGGTTTGGGTTGATTTGCCTGACTAAAGGCATGATGGGATTATTACTTTTAAATATTGCCCTGGTATTTTTAGCTTGGGATACTCCCAGACTGTTAACTTCCCTCTATTTCTGGATTGGTTTGCTCTTGGGCAGTGTGCCAGTTGCCGCTTGGTATGGTGCCCAATTTCTCCACTACGGGCAGGCTTTCGTAAACACCGGCATCTTCAGTCAATCCTTGCAGCGGATTTGGGCACCCGTCGAGAATCACGCGGGTCCCCCCTGGTACTATCTGTTGGAAATCTTAAAGTACGGTTGGCCCTGGTTATTCTTATTGCCCCAAGGATTGCGCCTTGCTTGGGAAAATCGCAATATGAGCTGGGCAAAACTGGTACTGGTGTGGATGAGTGTTTATCTAGTAGCCATTTCGGTGATGGGAACAAAGCTTCCCTGGTATGTACTGCCGATTTACCCAGCAGTGGCTTTATTGGGAGGTGCCCAGCTTGCTGAAATTTGGAATGCGCCGAGTAAGAAATCCTATCCCCGCTCTTGGGTACCGCTTTTGACAGTCATGGGTTTAGCGGCGCTAAGCGGTAGTTTTTATTTTGCTGCGTTTGGCCCCCAACCGAACTGGAATTTGCAACTGGTGTTTGCATCGGCTGCTTTGACTTTATTGATAACGGCAGTTTTGATTTATCAAAAAGACCTGCAATTTATTCCACTGCTATTTTGGGGTACGTATGTAACGCTACTGCTACTCATGACATCGCCACACTGGAATTGGGAACTCGCAGAAGCCTATCCGGTTAAACCCGTTGCCGCGATGATTAAGCGCAAAACTCCCATCAATAAGCCAATCTACACATCCTACGATCATGGTCGTCCTTCTCTGAATTTTTATAGCGATCGCCAAGTCATCCCCGCAACGGATGCCGAACTCCAGCAACGTTGGAAAGGTGACGCTCAACCTTATTTTTTACTTGACCAACCCACCTTTAAGCAGCTGAATTTAAAGCCGGTAAAAGCGATTAATCAGGCGGAGGGTTGGCTGCTAATTACGAAGCCGACAGCCGTCAAACCAGCGAAGAGTCAGAAGCCACAGATTAAGGATTAGACATTACGGCATCTAATAGTGTGTCAGCACCAAAGCGGACTGGATCGGTGCAGGGACGCTTTGTTTCTGCCTGTATCTGCTCGATCGCTCGTTGTGCAGTATCAGCGTCAAGATGGGCGGTGTTGAGGGCGATCGCAACCACAGGCACTGGCGCAAATGCACCGGCTGCCGCTGCCACTGTCTCGTAAAGCTGTATGACTTCTGGCAGGGGCGGAATCGGAACGTGGGGATGATTGCGGATGGTTGCTTGTTGCGCTCGATGTACCAGCACCAGATGCGTCGGCTGAGTCCCGCGAATCAGTGGCAGCGTTGCAGTTGAACCGGGATGCAACAGGGAACCTTGCCCCTCAACAAACAGAATCTCATGCTCTTCGCCAAACAGCATCACCATTTGCTCGATAGCACCCGCAGCAAAGTCAACCCGCACGGCATCCAGGGGTATACCATCCCCCGCTATCATTAAACCGGCTTGACCTGTAGCTAGGAACTTGGAACGCAAACCGCGCTGCAATGCGGCTTTATTGAGTTCCAAACAGGTTGACATTTTGCCGATTGCCATATCTGTGCCGACAGCGAGAACCCGTTTGCAAGCGAGCGATCGCGCCTGTCCGCTTCCTATCTTTAATCCTGCGGGTTCCTGACGCACATCCCAAATCCACTGCCCATCTTTCAACAATGTCTGGATCTCCGGATGGAACGCCATTGGAGTATGCAGTCCATTGACGATAGACAACCCCGCTGCTATCCCTTGTTTTACTTCCTGCCACCATTCGGCTGGCAGGGCACCCCCAGGCGGTGCAATCCCAATCGCCAGGATATCGGGTGTATAAGCTAGCGCCTCTTCCAGAGAAGCGACAATCGGAACCTCGCGGGGGATACCTGTCAATTCTCGCAACGACTCTCCCGCACACTGGCGATCGATGACTGCCACTACTAGCGCTTCGCCATAGCGCAATAGCGCCAGTCCGGTCTTGCCGTGGATGCCGCGAATCCCTTCATGTAGCAGAATTGCGACTCGATGTTTAGATGTCAAATGCACAGCTTTTTAGAAAATAGGGAACAGAAATTTATCCAGCACTAAGGCGCTGCTTCGCTAATATTCTCCGTCCTTCTGATAACTCCCAATCCGGGTAAATCGTTGGGTAGCAATCGCCCATCTTGTATGGATGCGCCGCTAAAAGGATCGTCGATGAGATTCAGATGACTATCTAAATCTAGATAATCCGCTAGGGGGGA
Source organism: Trichocoleus sp. DQ-A2 (assembly GCF_039961915.1). Classification (NCBI taxonomy): domain Bacteria; kingdom Bacillati; phylum Cyanobacteriota; class Cyanophyceae; order Leptolyngbyales; family Trichocoleusaceae; genus Trichocoleus; species Trichocoleus sp. DQ-A2. The sequence goes on along the minus strand of NZ_JAMPKD010000006.1, from coordinate 251,945 downwards.
GAGTTGTGCCGCCGCCGTATTCGAGATGGCGCTGTCAGAATAGCAACCGAACATTACCTGCAATCCACAAGCTTTCGCTGTATGTACCATGCGAATCGCTTCCGTTAAGCCGCCACACTTCATTAGTTTGATATTAACGCCATGAACGCGGTCTGCCAGTTGCGGGATATCCTTGCGAGTAAAGCAACTTTCATCTACAAAAATGGGTAGAGGCGATCGCGTGTACAATTCCTTAAACGACGATTCCCCCATTATCCCGACTTCTGCTTCCCGTCCCAGCGGCTGTTCCACATACTTAACGCCCATCTTTGCCAGCCAACTGCACATCATCACAGCGTCTTCCAGATTCCAACCCCCATTGGCATCGACGCTTAGCTGAGCATCCGGTACTGTCTCCCGAATTGCCATCAGCATCGCTTGATCCGCTTCAATTCCTTCGGAACTACCCAATTTCACCTTCAAAACATTTGCCCCTGTCACCTGCCGCCAATCGCGCAATCGCTGTAAAGCACCAGATGGGGAATTAATTCCAATCGTCACAGAGGTGGGAACAATCCGATCTCGATCCAATCCCCACAGACGCCACAACGGTAATCCTAGCCGCTTTCCCTGCCAATCGTGCAACGCCATATCAATTGCCGCCCACGCCGCAGAAGGGATTTGCGCTGCTTGCAATACTTCCTCAATTTTCTGCTTTTCCCAAGGGCTATATGCCTCCAACAGCGGCGCGATGCCTTGCAATGCCTCCAAGAGAATCTCCGTGGTTTGCCGCGGTTCTCCCACCCCAATGGAAAAGGGCGAAGCTTCTCCCCAGCCTTCAATCCCCTCTGCGATCGCGCGTACCCACACATTCATGGTTTGCGCTGTCGTCCCGCGACTGATGGTTAAAGGAAATCGCTTGTTTACTGTAAAGGTTTCTACGCTAATCTGCATTGTTGTATGCTTTATGATTTTTGAATCTACTTTGGATTAGTTTATGAAAAACCTTAGCAAGTGGAAAATTTTAAATTCTAAAATTGTGATAAATAATCAATGGTGTAAAGTTAGGCAAGATGAAGTCGAATTACCCAACGGGCAAATCGTCGATGACTTTTTTGTAAATATTCGACCTGATATTGCTGTTATTTTACCAATCACTCAGCAAAAAGAAATTGTTTTTGTGCGGCAATATCGTCATGCCGTCGGAGCAATTTTATTAGAACTTCCTGCGGGTGCTTTTCATCCAGAGGAAGAGGATAGTGTTGTAGCCGCCGCCAGAGAATTAGAAGAAGAAACGGGATATATTGCCGAGCAACTCATTCAATTGGCAACTTTATATGATAATCCACCCAAAGATACAAATAATATTCATTTGTTTCTAGCTGAAAATGTGCGTCTAGCCAGTCAGCAAAGGCTAGATATCACCGAAGATATTGAAGTTATATTAATTCCTATCTCCAAAGTCAAAGAAACAATCGCTCAGGGTGAAATTTGTGTTTCTGGAACAATTGCTGCTATTTTCTTAGGATTAGATTTTTTATCCTGTCAAGCTGCTAAACAAGCAAATTAAAATACCCTGAAGCTTCAAGGGTGATAATAGTAAATGTTTTTTAAATAAATTTTTAATCAACTACGCCTATTTTAGACATATTCATATTTATATAAGGTTAACTTAATTGTATTCTCTAGATTTATAAGAAGAACATTCGTGGCAAGGGCCAAACGGGTTTACTGCACAACGGATATAAGCAGAATGAGCATTAAACTGACAAGTAATATCCCCAATTAAATAACCCACGCCTTCAATGTAATGTTGATCTGAAGGCATTTGCATTCTTTGCATTTGCCGAGCTTCTATCCTCCGCATCGCTGCTTGCAAACCCGCCATGTTTCGTGCTTCTATCCTGCGAACGTGCCACACTGAAAGCAGCCCTGGTATTAGACTAACAACAAAAATGAGGAGAATTTCTAACACACGCTTATCCCTTCATCTTATCCTTATACAATTCTACCCGATTCATATAAGTAGGTAGCCGTAAGTATTTGTAAAGTCAGTTTAGCTTATGCACTACCCATTGAAACTTTGCGAATAATGGGTTTCTCTATTGTTCAAGTTAAGGCTAAATTCGCTTTGCCGTTTAAGCATCTCGATTATAACTTTCCAGACATTCTCTAGGTTGAGTGGTCTGAAACGCCACATCCCTAATTGATGGAAGTTATTAATGTCTATTCTTTAGTCTTCAGTCTGCAAGTAGCGTACCGCTACACTAACCATTCTATTTTTAAGGTTAGCGTGATTTCCCTCTATCTCGAAAGAGAGCCAATGAAGCTTAAACTTATTCAACCAAAGGTATACAAATCTCTAGATCCAAGAGCCTATTCTAGGATCTAGAATGGAACACTGCATTCGGTGTAGTGAGAGAATATCCGTGCTGAACCTCGACTCCTTCTTCCCCCAAGAAATGACGACCGCGCCCGAACATACCCTAGCAGCAAATCGAGATTTGCCGATTTCGGGACAAAGCGCATCTAAGGAAAAAATTCGTCAGATCCAACAACGCGATCGCATTCCGGGAGTCGTCAAGCGGATAGTTTCCTTAGATGCGAATACTTTCTGGGAATACTGGTGGTGTGTTCCAGGGCGCATCTTGCTACCGGAAGATGTAGAACTTTTAAGAAGCGATCGCCTCCGTGTAGAATCGATCCTGTCAAAACTGGTTTGGCTGTTTGGCGGTTACTGCTTTGGAGACGATACTCCCCAGCAGGGAGAGCAAAAACCCGTCTATGATTGGCAGCAAATCATAGAATTTGCCCGACAGCATGGGTTTGAATCTTATGTGCTGGATATCGATTTTCTCCCCAGCGCCATTCAGCTTGATAACCGAAATTCCCAGCTAACTGAAAAGACTTCCTCTACTACTCATGTTGCGGTTGAACCCGCTCATTGGCATATTGAGTTTTTTCGACTGCAACCCGCCGAAGCTGAATTTTTTGAGATTCAGGAAGTAAAAAACCTCTGTAGCTGCCAAATCTGGACTGGCAAGCCGTTCCTCAAAAACCTACAGACTGGCGAAGCCGTAACCCGATACGACTTGTGGGTTTCCTATCCGGGTCATATCACAAATACTCCCTGGATGCAATAGACTCCAATACCAAAACCTGGGTGGAAATGTGGTACTTTAACCGTTCAACTCAACCCTGTCCTGCTATTAACTAATCCAATCCATCGCGTTTAGAGCCAATATTGTCATGAAAAAGCATACCCAAGAAAAAGCCAAGACTTTAGGAGACTGGGCATACCTAGCGATTGAAAAACACTTTCAAAAAACGATTAAGCACGAATCTGATGTTATCAAAGACAAAGATCCAGAAGCGTTACACCAGATGCGCGTGGGAATTCGTCGCCTGCGTTCGGCGGTAAAGGGCTTTGCACCCGCGCTGGATCTTCCCAAGTCAGCTCAAGAAAACAAGATTGGCAAAATTGGTCATCGTCTTGGCGGTTTGCGGGATTTAGACGTGCTTCAGGACGCCCTAAAAAATCGTTACCATCCGAATTTACCCTCTAAAGAACAGAAATCTTTAAAAGAGGCGATGAATGCTCTAGATAAACAGCGCCAGCACGCGCTAGAACAAGTCCGGGATACCCTAGAGCATCAGCAATACAACAAACTCAAGCAATCGTTGCAAGGGTGGTTGAAGCATCCGACTTATCAAGAAATTGCTCAGATGCCGGTAGAGCCGGTTCTGCCAGATTTACTGTTGCCAGAGATAAGTCAGTTATTGCTCCATCCAGGTTGGTTGCTAGGAGTTGAATTTAAAGCAGGACAGATTGAAGGCAAAGAACTAAAACAATCAGCTGTATCGCGACTTTTAGCAGATGAGGGAGAAGTTCTCCACAGCTTGCGAAAAGAAGCCAAGCGCGTGCGTTACCAAATGGAACTATTTTCTGACTTCTATGGCCCTGCTTATGCAGGTTATCTGCAAGACGTAAAGTCAGTTCAGGAAACTTTGGGAAAAATTCAAGACTGCGTTGTTTTAGTAGATGTGCTGAGTGATGTCTTGCACTCCAAGCTCAAACACCAACTACCGACGCTAACTGAACAGCTAGATCAAACTGTTTATGAAGCATGGCAAGAGTGGCAACCCCTACAAGAGCGTTACTTAAATTCCCAAACAAGACAAGCCTTTCACCTGGCATTGTTGCAGCCGCGCGATGAAAGTGATATTGACAATGAACCGAAAAATGAACACACAAACGAACACAAGAATCAACAAAGTGGCTTAAAAGATGGGACTAGCGGTATCGGTTTTGGCACATAGCTTTAGGGATGCAAAAGGAGCTTTTATTCTGTAAAACGATGGGCTAGCCTGAAAGTTGGAAAAAATATTCTGATTAACGGATGCAAAAGTTCATAAGCCGACTGCGCGTGCGATACCACGAGATGGACTCCTTGGGGCACGTTAACAACGCAGTCTATCAGCATTACCTAGAACATGCAGCAGTCGAACACGATGAACATCTCGGCTTTAACCAGAAAGTCTACCAGGAACTCGGCGGCGGCTTTGTAATGCGGCGGATCGAGATAGACTATTTGCGTTCTGCTGTTGCAGGCGATCGCTTAGAAATTACCACCTGGCTGCACCTAATTCAAGGAACCCGTGCCATCCGTCGCTATGAAATCCGCAAACAGGAAGAAGCTCCGCTATTAGTGACAGCAGAGGCGTTGTGGGTGTGGGTGGATCTTGCCGCAATGCGTCCGCGAGCCATCCCTAAGCAGATCCTAGATGCCTTTGGGCAATTGTTTGAGTCTGCGGTATCCGAATAAAAAATCCCTTGTCTAAGGCTAATTAAGTCATTAGTCACCAGTCCATCGTTATGGGTCATGCATTCTTTGTTACTGACCCATGACCTATGACTTGTAACAATCTTTAATTATTTTGACTCCTTGAATATATCTTGCGGCAGAAGGGTGCGCGATCGCCATACCCGTAGAATCTCTCTGGTCTAATCAATCGACCACTGGTTCTATAAATGACCTTGATGGTCAGCGATTCTCGCGTATTGCCAGATTCTACGAAATACAACAACAAGGAGAATTAAATAATGCAGCGCATTTTTTCAGCATTAGGGCAAGCATTTCGCAACAGTATTTTGATTCTGGTTACGGTGAGTTTGCTTAGCCTCTCCAATTTATTCATTTTTGCAAATCAGCCTGCTTATGCAGCGACAAGCTCAAGTGCAAATATTAACCGTACTTCAGACCCTACTGAAGACGCTAGTTTTCGAGAAGAAGCTTACGAAGAAGCCGCAGAACAGGCTCGGAATCCAGATAAGCAGGATGAGATTTACAACGAAAGTGTAAAAGCAAACAAAGGGCCACAGGCAGAGAATGGCTTAGTTGAAGGAGCCAAAGAACTGGTTGAGAAAGTAACAGGTCAAGGCGATAGCAAATAGCTATTTGGGTAATTGATTCGTGAGTCATTAGCCCTTGCTACGGATTAATGACTCATGACAAATGGCGTAATAATTAGGGATTAGACTTAGCGCAATTTGGAACGTCAGCACCAGCTTGTCTCTTTGATAAATTGACTTCCCATCCAGGTAAGTTCCACCAGACAACACGCTTTTGCGGCTGTATCCAAAAGTCTAGATGGTTGATATCGCCGTTTTTAAACACAAGCGTTGGAAATTTTGGATAGTCGCGATCGCTCGTTTCTGAGTAATTGCGTCCGAAATAATTCATGCAAACTCTTAAGCCCTGAGCAACGCCCAATTTTTCAACTCCAGTGCCTTTTAAGGTTGAATCATCGTAGCTAAGCGTTCCACTATATGATTGTCCGGCTAATGACCCTTGAGTCACATTAACCGTGAAGTCATAGGTAACGATAGACGCTTGGGCTTGACTGGTTGCGATCGCAGCAGTACCAAGAGCGACAATAGCGATCGCTACTGAAAAGTTGGGGGACAGGTTGAGCATGGCAGTGTTGATTGATGTTTTAGAGGTTAGTCGTGAGTATCACTCATGAGATGCAATAAACAGGACAATTTCAGCGATTCTTGAGTCCTGGTGGATAGGAATGCTTAATGGACAGTTGCCGAGGTACAGGGATTTAGATAACTATACAATTGCGTTATTGAACCTAAAAAGAGAATTTCACATTAGATTCCGTTAGAAAATTGCAGAAATTCTTTCTTTTGTACCACGTTTTTTATTGAGAATTTATTTCAATACATGAAATTTTGTTTGACATCGACCTCTAGATTAACCCTTGCACTTGTAATTCAGGAATTAGCATATTCATAATTAGCCGATGATCTTCGTGATCAGCATTCGGATTTACAACAGAGGTCGCATTGTTGCCAAACTTGTTATTTTGCCCTGCCCAAGCTGCAAGTGCCTGATCTTCAGCAGATAATACGTCTGCTGCTCCACCGCTTGTAAAAAGTACAGGTAAATTGGCTCCTCCTGCCAAACTCAATATCTTTTTAAGTTTTGCTTTCGTATCCATGTCGCCTGCTAAAGCTTGACCAATACGTGCCTCTACTTCATTGCTACCCTTCGCTTTTGCTGCTTTGTAGGTGCTTGGCATTGCCCGGTCTAAAATCAAAGCTTTCACGTTTTCGCCCCGACTCTTCATAACTCGCTTCACTAAAGTAGCAGCTACTGGACTACCTAACGAATAGCCATGAACAATGATGTCAGTTGATGGGACATTCAATGTATTTCTCACATAGTCATACATAGCTTCGGCATCTTCATAGAGTCCGGCTTCGCTTGGATCGCCCCCGCCGCCACCGGGTCCATTGACGGTCTTGTAACTGTCTCCAAACCCTCGATAGTTTATAGCTAAAACTTGTGCCCCAGCAGGAACATACTCACGAGCAATCTTTGTCATATAGTCCTCTGCTGAACTCCCACTTCCCGATAAAGTCAGAACTGTTGTGTTTGCTCCACCACCAACAGGTCTGTAGAGTTTTCCTGTAAGAGTATTTCCATTGGTGCTTTGAATCGAAACCGCTTGCGTAGCGATAGCGTTAGGATTTATTAATCCCCCACCCAAGGTATTACGACGAGCGGTCTCGTCCCCAAAAAGCTCATTCCGGGCTACACCAGCTACATCATTTGCTACTGTTTTCGCACGCTGGAGTGTAGGGCTATGATTCACATGAGTAACTAACTTTCCTTTAGGCTGTGGTTGTAACTGGCGCTGAATAGCTCCCCTATTTTGCTGTACAGTTTTTCCCAGTGAAGGTTGCAAGGTTGTTGGAGAATTTAAGCGATTGATTACTTGAGCCGCAACACGATCCGCTTCCTGCTCATACTTATCTCCTAGCTCCCCAATGGTCAACTTTGCCTGTATTGGTGGTTCTGACAACTGTTGCGAAGAGTTCAAGGGCGATCGCTTTCGCTTTCCCCCCAGTTGCACTCCAGGTGTCCCTAGCCGACCCATAGGCTGGATTTGTGGGGCAGCTTGTTCCCCAGGCAAAGTAACCGCAACCTTAGAAAAGTCAAATCCGCTTCGCGATGCCCTTTCCTGGTTCTGCTCCCAGTAATCATTCATTTTCGCTTGCAACAGACCTAACTGTTCCTGCTCGACAGGGGTGATGGTGCCACGCTCTTCCTTGAGCTGAAGTCCAAAAGCTTCAAACTTGTTCTGATTAAAAGCTTGATTCGCTAACTCTTCTGGTGTCTGTTGCTCCTTCGGCTTCATCTGTATGGGAGCCGCAAACGGGCGACTTCTCAACTGAATCGTCGGCTGTGATATGTAAGACTTCTGCTTTTGGAATGAATGCGTTCTCTCAAATCCCATATCAGCCTTTGCCTCTGGTAGTGCGTGTCAAGTGGTATCAGATGCCCTTGATTATCGGTACCGCTGCGATTTCTATATCATAAAACAAGCAACAAGATACTCTAAGATTAATAAACTTGATTGTAAGTTTTGAGTCAATCCTATAATTATAAATTCTAAAATTATGTCAGCTAAATGACAGTTTGTAAGACATCTATTTCAACTTGATGGTTCAACTTGATTGAACCTGGCTAAAATTCTTATTTGGCGTGTTCTATAATCTTTTTTCTATATCTGTTGCGATAATTATAAAGATGAGTGACGGGACAAATTTTCTTAAAAACTGGCAGAAGTGTTGAAAGATAACTCAACACTTCTGGGCAATTTGGTATTTTGTGCATTACTACAACGCATCATTACCTGTTTAGGACTACCAAATTAAGTTGCAATATTCAACGCAAAGGTACGCCAAGGACAACGCCAAGGTTTGCAAACGAATATTACTCACCGTCCAAATTTGAACTCAAAACTTTGTCCTTGGGTTGTTCAGCTTTCTTAGAAGTGCGTTTTTTTTGCTTAGTTTTCGGTTGAGTAACCTTGTCCAGTGGCTTTTCTTCGGGTGGTTTGGGTGGGGGTGCGGTGCCAAAGACAGGCGACCATTCTTCTCGCAGTTTCGCGATCGCTTCTTCCTTCAGTTTCGCTTCTATCTCAATCCAGGGAACGTTGCAGTAGGCACTGGGCATCACGGTGATAAAATCGCTATGATGCGGGTCGCCAAAGGATTCCCGCCCGTTGGAGATATGGACTAGCTGCCATTCTGGGACGGGCCAAGTCGTCCGTGCTGCTGCTTTCATCTGAGCGATGCTGGGGTGTTCGTAGCTGTCCAGCTTTTCGTGAATAACGTGGTGATGGGCGTCAAAGACCATTGGCACGCCAGCTTCCTGGCAAACAGCGAGAATTTCGGCTGCGCTATAGGCGTATTCGTCGTTTTCTAGGGCTAATCTTGAGCGAATTTCATCGGGTAAATCGCGGATGACTTGGATCAGTCGCTCAGCGCGATCGCCCTTACCACCATGTATCTCCATCATCGCCCAAGGCGATCGCGGTTGCCCCAATAAATCCATATTCCGGGCGTGCATTTGCAGAATTTTGATACTGTTCTCAATGACAGAGGGTGTATCTGAACTGAGGACAACAAACTGATCCGGGTGTACGACTAATCGGATGCCAAGAACCGTTGCGCGATCGCCTGTTGCGCGCACCTGTTCCGTAAACTCCTCCAGTACCGCCTCACCCAAATCGGTATCGGCAAAGGGAAATATCCCTGAGGGAAGTCGATAAAGCCGGAGATTATTTTCTACACAGAAATCCAGCGCATTATTCAGGCGTTGCAAATTGTCAGTATACAGCTCCCGCAACACTCGCTGCTGTTCCGCTGTTTCTAGTTGCAATAGTCGTTTGCGAGTGAGGGCGCGGTAACGCACTTTGTCAGACGTTGTGATGCACACTAACCCCAATTGGGGAGGTGATTTTGTGGAATTGGAATGCGCGTTTGTCTGGTTAGGCAGATTGCTTATCATCATTGTTTTATCCTTAGTCTTCGTTTGGTTTCAAAAATTTAGATCGCCAAAGCAGTTTGTTAAAAAATCTGACAAATTCAATTAAGGCTCAATCCAGTTTTATTCGTAAAAAGACGCGAGAGTTTTCGCTGCGTAGAGACGCGATGAATTGCGTCTCTACAATCTCGCTGTTTAACGAGCCATGTTATCCGAACCTTGCATTTACGCTCGCTAAATTAATTAGAAACCGGCACGCCTTTAAATGGCTGAGTATTGGGAATATAAATGTCTAAGGTATTGATTCCCTGCGGAACTTGTAGCCAAACATAGGCATCGGCTGAGGCACCTTGTCCAATGCTGCCAAAATCCACCGAAGGAGTCGCACGTTTAGGAGAAAGCGCCTTGTAAGTCTCGTTTGTATTCGGATTGCGGGCAGTTATTGCAGATGGCAGTAAAACGTCTATATCTGGATCGGTCGGACGGGCAACTCGTCGCATCCGAAATTGCATATTTACGACATTCCGCGATCCCGTTTCTGGATCGGCAACTCGCCTTACCGAAAGTAATTCTACTTGCGCCTTGCTGTTAAAAGCCGGTTGTACAAATTGCCCTGGTTGAATTTTGGCGTTGGTGTTGGTGGCGTTAGTCGGAGTAGGCACTGGAGAGGCGGCGCTAGTGGGGCTGACGGTGGGAGTGCTGTCTGCATCTGGTGTTGGGCTAGATGTTGGCTCTCCGATAGGCGTCGAACCGCTTTTTAAATTAGCGATCGCGTTGAGTTCCTCCCGCAGTTCAAAAACTTGATAGGCACTGAAGCCACTGCCAATAATCGCCAAAATTGAAAGTACAACTGCGATGCCAGATAAAAAATTGCTCATACCGTTTTGGTAAGGGGTAATGGATCGTGAGTCAGTAGCAACGAACTCAGAACAAATAACTAAAGACTCATGATTATGGACGAATAATGACTGACAAATCTCCACGATCCATTACCGATTCCCTCCTATTTAGAAATGGGCACATTCTTAAATGCCTGTACCTCCGGCACGTAGAGGTCAATAGAATTGACGTTTTCTGGCACCCTCAGCCAGACATAGGCATCTGCTGACGCTTGTGGGCGCAGCTGGAACAAAGAAACGGTTCCCGTCGAGCGATTAATCAAGTCAACGGCTTTGTAGGTTTCGCTCGTCTCTGGATTCCGCCCAGTGGTTCCGCCCACAGTAATGATGTCACCCCCAACCACTCGATCCGCTGACAGACGTCGGACGCGCATCTGCACGTTTACCACGTCGCGGTTTCTGGAATCGGGATCTTGAATTCGCTTCACAGACAGCAACTCTACTTGCCCCTTGGTGCCCAAAGCAGGCTGTACAAATTGACCGGGTTGAATGTCAGCACTGGGCACTGGCGCAGCTGGCGCAGTAGTCACGGGTGCCTGAGCTTGGGGCGATGGCGCGATGGTGGGTACTGGGGAAGCGGGGGCGGTTCCGCTCACTGGGCTGGTGTTCGCATCCGCAATCGGCACATTTTTAAACGCCTGCGTTTGATCGACATAGATATCGAGGGTGTTGACACCTGCGGGGACTTTTAGCACAACATAGCCTTCTTGCGGTTGCCCCAGGCGCATCTGATATAAAGAAACCGTTCCTGATGAACGCTTCAAGGGATCGAGTGCTTGATAAGTTTCGCTGGTGATCGGATTCCGGGCAGTTGTCCCACCGACATTAATCAGGTCTCCTCCCACCACATCGTCTGCTAGACGATTAATTCGCATATCCACGCTGACTTCATCAGGCGCACCGAGAATTCTGCGGACAGCGATTAATTCAACCTGCCCTTTGTTGCTTAAGGCAGGCTCAACAAATTGACCGGGTTGAATGCCAAGGCTGGGCGCTGGGGCGACTGGGGCGACGGGAGCAGTTGGGGCGACGGTGGGGCTAATGGTTGAGCTGACAGTAGGGCTAGCGGTCGTCACTGGAACTTCTGCGGGAGCGATCGCATTTTCTTGCTGCATTCGCTGATACAACCACCAACCAGCAGCAACTAAACCCAATGTCGAAAGTGCGCTTAATAGAGCAACCAAAAAATATTTACTTCCGTTGTTCCGACGGGGTGCCTCTGTATGGCGATTGCTTTTCTCAAAATCGCGCTCTTGAAGTGCCATGATTATAAGTACCTATTTTTTTCGGTTGTAAATACAAAAAAAGCTATGATTATTCTGTATTTTATTCACTTTTCAAGACTCAATAAGCTCTACCATTAGAAATATTTTTATTGCTAAACCAAATTGTGTTTTTGCACCTATCTAAGGTAATATTTTCAGTAACAAATCAGTTTTATTCGGAAAAATCTGAATGGTAAGTAGGTTGTCAAAAGAAAGTATCAGCTTATCCCAGCATAAAAAAATCTGTAGTTCCAAAAAAACAAGTTTATCTATTTTTAGGTTTTTCCCGCGCCCCTACTTATTCCTAAAAATTACTAAAATCAGTAAATGCCTGAGTTTCCTGTTGCTCCTAAACACACAATTGGTATCCTGGCAGGAAGCGGCAAGGGCAAATAATCCCGCTGTTTCTCCGAATTCTTCGATAAATTCAAGGCAAGTTTCTCAAGTAGGAAAACCCCAATCCCCTGCGTTGGTTTGTCCTGCCCAACTAGGAAACGCGATTGAAGCTGTCACCAACCGTCCGGAATTTTCCCGCACTCGTTGGGGAATTTTAATAGAACCATTATCGACAACTTCAAAATTTCCAGAACGCACCCTCTACAGCCGCGAACCAGACCGTTACTTTATCCCTGCATCGAATACAAAGCTGTTGACAACAGCAGCGGTTTTAAACAAATTAGGTTCTCAGTTTCGGATTCGCACCTCAGTTTATGGCACAAACGGGGGAGAATTGCGCGTTGTCGGACGAGGCGACCCCAGTTTTAGCGATACCCAGGTGAGAAGTTTGGCACAACAGCTAAAGCGCCAGGGAATTCGTCAGGTACAGCAGCTAATTGTCGAGGATGATTACTTTCAAGGACAGGCAGTAAATCCCAGTTGGGAATGGGGCGATCTACAGGCACCTTATGCGGTACCCGTTAATAGTTTAATTTTGAATCAAAATGCTACTGTGCTGACCCTATCACCGCGATCGCCTGGGCAACCGCTACAAACCGCTTGGATCGATCCAATTGCGCTGACGCAATGGCGAATTGAAAATAATACGGTGACATCCGAAGCGAAATCACCGGCAGCGATCGCCGTTAGCGCTGTACTGGGGAAACCCGTATTACAGATTAAAGGTCAGCTGCCTGCGGGTGCCGAACCTGCATCCTTGGGTGTGGCAGTTCTCGACCCCGCCCAGTATTTTTTGCAGCACTTCCGGCGAGCTTTAGTAATTGCGGGGATTCCTATCGCACAGTCGCAGGTGGGATCTGGCAGAGAAAGGGGGGACGAACGGGAAGTAGCTGCTGTGGAGTCGCCGCCGTTGGAGACTCTGTTGATGGAGACGAACCAGAACAGCAATAATCTCTACGCAGAAGCTTTATTGCGAACCCTGGGTGCCACCGGTAAAGGCGAGGAAACCACACTTTCAGAGAATTCGGCTGCAATGGGGTTAGCTGCTGTTAAACAAGCTTTAACGGAATTAGGCGTCGATCCCAATAGTTACGTGATGGCTGATGGTTCCGGGTTGTCTCGTCATAACTTAGTGAGTCCAAAAGCACTGGTGCAGACTCTCGAAGCGATCGCCCAAACCAAAGAAGCCGCAATTTACCGCGCCTCTCTCCCGGTTGCCGGTGTCAGCGGCACCCTAAAAAGTCGCTTTCAAAATACTCCAGCCCAAGGCATTGTGCAAGCGAAGACAGGAACGATGAGTGGAACGGTTTCCTTAGCCGGGTATATGAATCACCCAGAGTATCAAACGATTGTTTTTAGCATTCTCGCCAATCAATCCGACCAATCTGCCCCAACGATACGGCAGGCGATGGACGAAATTGTGCTGCTACTCACTCGCTTGCGTCGCTGTTGAGTGCGATACATCTGTAGGGGCATGGCAATCAAAAAGCCCCGACCAAGCCCAGTTCGCCGGGTCGGATTTGGAGATCCCCCAACCCCCTTAAAAAGGGGGCTATGAGCAATTTCCCTAATTTATCGAGAGTTTTAGTTGGGAAAAACTCGAACGCTATCACCGGCAATCGACAGCTGCACTCGCGTTCCTACCGGCAAGGCGGTATCAGTCATCGTGCGAGCGTGGAGTTCTTTACCAGAGGGAGTTTGGAGGCAATATCGGTACTCGCGCCCTAAAAAGCGCCGGGTTCGGATGACAACAGGTGCATCAGGAAATGGCTGTAAGATCAAGTCTTCCTGGCGAATCATGAGTTCGCCGGTGAGGCTAGAAATGGGGTCTTGCCGTCCGTTAAGGGCGACATCAAAACAACCGACTTCTGTCTCCCACAGATGACCTTGGCGTTGGGCGGAAAGGAAGTTGGCTTGGGTGACAAATTCGGCAACAAACCGCGAGGCGGGGTGGGTGTAGATATCTTCCGGTGTGCCCAATTGCTCTAAATGTCCTTGACGCATAACACCCACCCAATCAGAGATGGCAAGTGCTTCTTCCTGGTCGTGGGTGACAAAAATTGCTGAAGTGCCAATTGCCTTGAGAATCTCTCGCACTTCTTCGCGCAACCTCAAACGTACTTGGATATCGAGATTGCTCAGAGGTTCATCGAGGAGAACCAACTTGGGTCGCGGTGCTAAGGCACGGGCGAGGGCAACCCGTTGCTGCTGACCGCCAGAGAGTTCGTGAGGATAACGCTTCTCTAATCCTTGCAGACCGACAAGCGCGATCGCATCTTGCGTGCGTTCCTTGACCTGCTGTTTACTCAACTGTTGCAACCCAAAAGCAACATTCTCCGCCACACTCAGATGAGGAAACAGGGCATAGTCTTGAAAGACAATTCCCACGTCCCGATGCTCTGGCGGCACCCAACAACGGGAATCAGCAACCGTTCGCCCCGCAATCTCCACGCTTCCGCGGTAAGGTCGTTCAAAACCTGCAATCAGCCGCAACAGTGTAGTTTTACCGCAGCCAGATGGCCCCAGCAATCCTAACAAATCCCCTGGCTGCAAAGTCAACGTTACATCTTCAACAGCCGGAACTGTATTTTGGCTAAACTGCTTCGTTACATTCTGTAAGCGTAAAATTGCCGGTGGTTGCATAACTCAAAATTTAAAATAGGCGGCTTGATTAAATATCTCTTTGGCACAACAAATAATTTCAGGACTTACACAACTGTCACATGCGATAGCGAAGCGCTGCTGCGAAGCGCAGATTGCATCTCCACAATTAGGCCAAGGACATGGCTAACGCTGGACGCCTGAGTTGAGCAACTAATTTTCTCCTGAGAACCTGAATGTCAACCCTACGACAAATATTTGCAATGGTACGGGACCTGTAGTGGTAACAACAAGCTCTGGCAGGAATGCAAAGAAGAATAAAATTCCCTTTGGATTAGTGATACTGGTGACCAATCCAGTCCAGAAAAGTCTTCGGTAAACAATTGGAGTAACCGTTTTCGATGACTGAACCTGCTGCTTGCTCATCAACATTTGTACTCCTAAGAACAAATATATAGCACCAGCGAAGCGTATTAAATTAAACAGAAGCTCTGATGCCTGTAGCAATGCTGATAGCCCCAGCAGGGCAAAACCAATTTGTTAGGTTCTTGTAAGAAGTCGTCTTCGGTTGCTAAAGCTGAAACATCAACATTTCTTATTTTCAATCCTTGCTTCAAAGTTGCCATGACGCAAATTGCTGAACAGTCTCCAAATAAATTAGTTCTCCGCCAGAATTACGTGTCCTTCGGTCGTGTGTTCGGGGAAATTCTCGTGACCGGGATAGGAGTTGGATTCCTTCTTTGGACCGGGCCTGCAAAATTGAACTGCCAACGGATAGAACCGACGCAGGTTACGTGTCAGTTAAGCAAACCGGGCTGGTTGGGGTTGGGGGTGTGGCAGAACACACCCATTCGTAATTTGCAGGCTGTGGAGTTGACAACAAATGTAGATGATGGGGTATTTTACCAAGTTCTGTTACAAACCAGTGAAGGTGAAGTTCCTTTAAGGGAATATAAAACTTCTGGGTTGGATAATACACAGGAGAGTGTTGATCGCATCAACACCTTCCTAAAAGACCCTACAGCAAATCGCTTAAGCATTGCACAGGTGGACTGGTTGCAGTGGTCTGGGTTACTCCCTGGTATGTTCTTCCTTGTGGGAATCAACGCGCTGTATGTCAGTCTTTTGAGTATCCGCTCTAAATTAATCGAGTCTTATTGCATTGACCAAACCCAGAATCGACTGACTTACCAATATGGGAGTCTGTGGAGACAACGCCAGGAACATTATGATTTTTCAGATATTCATCGGGTTATTTTAGATGTAGACCCTTGGGCAAAGGTGCGGCTCTTTGTCGAAATGCGATCGGGCGAGTTACTGTGTCTGTGTGGGCAGGCTCACCCATCTGTAAAGTCTCCCTGGGAGGGAGCAGAGTGGCAACAAGTGCAGCCAATAGCAGATGAGGTCAGTCGTAGAGTTTACTGTCCCTGGCAATTGGCACTTGGATTTGGGCAAACCTGGATTGACAAATATGTGGTTCCAAACCCATACGCAAAAGTGACCGCACAGTGGTTGAAAGCGAACGTGCAATCATCTAAAGTTTGGGTCTTCGATCAGTTAGCTGACTGTATCGTTTCCCAGGACAGTAATACGGTCAAGACCTACACGCTGAGGGATTTTGTTGATGTTCAGGTTCAGCTGACTCCTAGTAGAAGACTAGTTCCAAAAGAAGATGGTGATGGTGACAAATTCTACGATGTCAACTATCAGATCGTTTTGGTGTTGACTTCCAAGAGACAGGTTGCAATTCAGCACTATTTCAGTCGCGAGTACAACTGGGAACCCGAAAGTGGCAAGCAGGCAACCGCACAAGTTCGGGCAGAAGAGACGGCTCAACGTATCCGTCAGTATGTCCGCAAAGATTAGCACAGCGATCGCCATCATCCATCAGGAAGGCTTGCGTGCATGAGGAGAAACGCCTTGCCATACGGGGCATAGCGTAGTTTTTCTGAGCGATCGCGGTTTCGTGGTGTTCTTATGGGATCTGCGCTTCGCAGCAGCGCTTCGCTATCGCAGTGCCAGTTGCGTAAGTCTTGAATTCGATAAAAACCATCTAGATAGCAATCTTAAGTAATTCTTGAAACTCTCTTCCTTGGCGTCCTATAGCGAAGAGAGCGCATCCCTCTAGCGCATCCGCGCCGCTTCGCGAACGCTAGCGCGTCCTTGGCGGTTCGTCAAAAAAATCTCCTACAAACCATTTCCGCCTACTTATAACTCCTCACGCGCTCTTGAGATAACAGTAATAAAGTCGAGCCAATCGAAACTAATAACATAAATAGAGAGCCAGTTGCTGCCTCAGCAAACTCAACATTTTCCGTCGCTTTCCAAATCTTTACAGCCAAGGTTTCGAATCCAATCGGTGCTAATAGCAAGGTAGCCGGTAATTCTTTAATTGCCGTCAGAAACACCAACATAGCTCCAGCAATAACACCTGGGCGCACCAGCGGAAGCGTAACTTCTCTGAGAGTTTGCCACGAACTTCTACCCAAACTCCGCGCCGATTCTTCCAGCTGCGGATTCACCTGTAAAAGCGAACCCCGCACGGTTCCCACCGACTGGGGTAGAAACAAGACAAGATAGGCAAACACCAACATCGGCAGGGTTTGATACAACTGTGGCAAGTAGTTTGCCCCAAAAAATACCAGCGACAGCGCCACCACAATTCCAGGCAAGCCAAAGCCAATGTAAGAACAGCGTTCAATTATTGAAGTAATTCGCCCAGGAAACCGCACCGCTAAAATTGCCACAGGTAAGGCAAAAAGAGTGGCGACACCCGCTGTAATTCCTGACGCCAAAATGGAATTGAGTGCAGCCGGTACCAGATTCGGCAGGCTGTAGCCATTATGGAGTCCGCGAATCAGCCAGAACACGGTAATGCCAATAGGAAGCACTAAAGCGATCGCTGTCACGACCGCACAAAAAGCTACCGCAGGCCACTTCCAACGACCTAGTAGCAAGACTTTAGGCGGTCGTTGGGAGGTGGAGCCGCGACTGTAGTATGCTGCACGCGATCGCGCTCGGTACTCTAACCACAAAATCAACAGTACCAGCCCCACCAATACCAACGCCAAAGCCGCTGCTGAATTGCGGTTAAAACTTGCCTTGTACTGCAAAAAAATTGCCCGTGTAAAGGCATCAAACCGCATTAACGACGGCGTCCCAAAGTCCCGCAGCGAGTACAACGCCACCAATAAACCCCCAGCCACCAATGACGGGCGCAACTGGGGCAAGATAACCCGAAAGAAAGTAGCTTGACCGCTTTGACCTAAACTGCGGGCGGCTTCCTCCAGGGTGGGGTCAATTCCTTGCAATCCAGAACGGACGCTCAACAGCAAATAAGGGTAGGTAAATAAGGTGAGTGCCAAAATCACCCCAGGCCAACCGTAGATGGAAGGTAATTCCTGTACCCCCAAAGGTTCCAGCAACAACTGCAACAAACTACCTCGTGGCCCAAAAGTGGCAATCAGCGTAAAACTCCCTACATAGCTAGGAACTGCCAAGGGTAAGGTCGTCGCTATTAGCCAAAATCGGCGTCCCGGTAAATCGGTTCGCACGGTTAAAAATGCCAGTGGTACGGCAATCAATGCCGAACACAGGGTCACGATTGCCGCCATTGCCGCACTGTTGAGCAAAATGGTGAGAGTTCGCGCACGGGAAACTAATTCCCAAAGCGCTTCCCCACCGACACCAGCCGTCCGGATGACCAAATAAGTCAGAGGCAGAGCGATCGCGATCGCTACTGCCGCTGCTGTTAAAGTCAGAAATAAAGGGGGTCGAGCTGCTTTCTCCAATCAGTTAATCGATATGGGGATTAACAACCAGCAATTCAACAAAATTGCGGAAATAACATCACTTTTGAAGGCTGGTAATGGGTAATAAGAGTTATCAGTACTTATTCCCCATTCCCACAAACGACTTAAATTACCTGTGTCTCCTGCAAAAGCTTCAACGTTGCATCCAAGTCGTTCAGATTGCTTAAGTCAATGGCAGTCGCTTGGCTGGGAATTCCGTTCAGTGCTTTTAAATTCCCCGCCGGAGCGATTCCCGAAGCTAGTGGATACTCATAAGTCTTGGTGGCAAAGTATTTCTGAGCATCCTGAGCCAACATGAAGTCCACAAACTTCTGAGCAATATTGGGATGTTTTGCACCCTCTAAAATTGCCACGCCTGCCACGTTGACTAAGGAACCCACATCATTGGTGAAGTGATGATCCACGGGAGCTTGGGGATTTTCTTGCTTGAACTTTTCCAAGTAATAGTGATTGACAAATCCGACCGCAATTTCCCCACGGGATAGCGCTTCTACAATTGCCGCATTTTTGGGGTAAGTTTTGGGATTGTTGGCTTTAATGCCTTCTAGCCATTGCTTAGCTTTCTCATCCCCTTGCGAGACGCGCAAAGCGGTGACAAAGGACTGGAAGGAGCCATTCGTAGGTGCCCAACCAATTTTTCCTTTCCACTTTGGATCGGTAAAGCCAGTGATAGATTCTGGTAAATCTGCTGCCTTAACTAACTTGGTGTTGTAGTCTACTGTCCGCACTCGACCCGTAATTCCAACCCACTTCCCATCCGGTGAGCGGTAGCGGCTTTCTACCCGATCGAGCAGTGAAGTTGGCAACTGCGATGCCCTACCTGCCTTTTGCATTGCTCCGAGTGCCCCGGCATCTTGAGCAAAGAAAACGTCAGCCGGACTATTTTTACCTTCTTCCAAAATGGCTGCTGCTAACTCAGCGGTGTCGCCATAGCGGACTTGTACTTTCGCCCCAGTTTCCTTTTCAAACTGTTTAATCAGGTCGCCAACCAGTTTCTCGTCCCGTCCTGAGTAGACCACGAGTTCTTTTTCCAATGGGCCGGTGGCGGCAACTGGGCTGGCAGATGGACTGGCGGCAGTCGTACTGGCAGGGCTGCTGGTTGGGGAGGTTGCATTGGGAGTCGTGGCACTCTGGTTGTCAGAGCAGGCGATCGCTAACCCACCGCTCGCAGTTGCCAGTCCCATTAAAAACACAAACTTTCGACGCTTCACCAGGTTACTCCTCAATAAAATCTTATATTGACAATGTTTTTTAACTAGGTAGCTAAGAACCGTTTGTTAAGTTACCACAAACAAATTCTCCACCCACTACCTGTACAAAGGGTTGCTTTTCTTTGAAGCCATCTTCTATAGCCTGTGTTATCAACTTTTAGTAACGTAATTGACAACCTTTGAATATAGCTGCAAAAAGAGTTATTGTCAATTATTATCATTAAGCTACAAAAATAGCGCTGTAGATGCATTGGGTTCCCAGGATCGGGAGCATCCCGATGAGAGCAAATTTCCCAGAGGCGGGAATCCGGCGAGACAAACGAAGTCCATCTAGCACTGCGAGAGCCACCTCGCGCTTCACAGCCTCAATTGAGCCTGCTAACTAAGGCTTCGAGCAACTAGGCTGGGATGACACTAACACAAAGAGTTTGCAAATAAATTTCCGGATTAAAGCTGAAGTAAGCTTTAACTTACTGGTCAGCCTTTAAACCCGTTTAAACGGGTTTAAGCTATTAGCCCAAACTTTAGTTTAGGGCTGAAATCAGCGGCATTCAACTAAGCTGATGCTTTCTCAAATCGCTGGTTTACTGCATTCCAATTAACGACGTTCCACCAAGCATCTAAATAATCAGCACGCTTATTTTGGTATTTCAAATAGTAAGCGTGTTCCCAGACATCATTGCCCATAATCGGATACATTCCTTCCATCAACGGACTATCTTGATTCGCCGTACTCATCACTTGCAACCTCCCATCCTTGCCGCGAACCAGCCAAGCCCAGCCGCTGCCAAAACGCTTGCTACCGGCTTCATTAAATTGCTTTTTGAAAGCGTCAAAACTGCCAAAGCTTTGATTAATCGCTTCGGCAATTCTTCCCGTCGGCGCTCCACCAGCATTGGGTGCCATGATTTCCCAAAACATCGTATGATTTACGTGACCGCCGCCGTTATTGCGTACTGTAGTACGAATATCTTCTGGCACGCTATTGATGTCACGAAGCAATTCTTCAGGACTCTTGCCTTTGAGTTGCGAGTATTTATTCACGGCTTCATTCAGGTTTTTGACGTAGGCGGCATGGTGTTTATCATGGTGAAACCGCATCGTCGCCTCATCAATATGGGGTTCCAGAGCATTGTAGGCATAAGGTAAAGGCGGCAGTGTAAAAGTATTTGCCGTTTGCCCCTGCTGTTGTGCTTGCGGTGTCTGCTGCTGTGCTTGCTGGTTTTCACTTTTTGGAGTTGTTTGAGCTGCACAAGCTGCGGGGAAAGCCCCAATGACGGCTGCTCCGGCAGTGCCACCTAGCAGAAACAGGAAATTTCGACGATAAAGAGCCATAATTCAATCAATTTCGGTAGAAAGTTGCGCTTTCATCAAAAATTACACCTGTCTAGCGGTATAAATACCTCTATCTCAAGGAGGTAATTTCGGGATGATGACAGGATTGCGTTAAGCGATCGCTCTGACAAAAAGCAGTAAAATTCTACT
Source organism: Trichocoleus sp. DQ-A2 (assembly GCF_039961915.1). Classification (NCBI taxonomy): domain Bacteria; kingdom Bacillati; phylum Cyanobacteriota; class Cyanophyceae; order Leptolyngbyales; family Trichocoleusaceae; genus Trichocoleus; species Trichocoleus sp. DQ-A2. Next base: position 230,950 of record NZ_JAMPKD010000006.1, on the reverse strand, counting down.
CTTACCCTATCCAATACCTATCCAAAATTTTTAAAAATTGGACTGTAAGCCAACTCGTAAAGTTAAACCGGGGTGATAGATTCGATTAGCTTTCTCGTACTTTACATCAGCCAAATTTTCTAAATTCACTGTAATCCCAAAATTTTTAGTAATCGGAATCCGACCGCTCAAATCTAGATTTAAGAAAGACGGGGAAAAATCTTTGTTACTCTCGCCAGGATTATTAAAGAAAGCTCTCCGTGCCCCGTCGTGGTAACTTGCATATAGATTCAATTGCCATCCTCCACTCGCATAACCAATCCCGAATTGTCCTACTGAGTAAGGAATTAAACCTAGTTGTAATCCCTTCTCCAAGCCGGTCTCGATTCGCGCATCTGTATAAGTATAGTTAAGAAAAGTTGACCATTGCGGAGTCATTTGCCACCGTAATGCTGCCTCCAACCCATTTGTATTTACCAGCCCAATATTCGCCCAACGGCCTGATATAACTCCGAGGCGATTATCTAAACGGCTGCCGAAATAGGTAAACTGTCCTACCAAATTTTCTAAAAACTGGATATCGACTCCAGCCGTCCAAGAAGAGCCGGTTTCTGGATTTAGATCCGGGTTCGGCAACCAGTTATGAACCGTATCAAAAACATACAATTGATCTAATCCAGGATTGCGCTGAACCGAAGCCCAACTGCCCCGCACCGCCACCGTTGGAGTAACAGCCCACCGTCCCCCAACACTGGGATTCAAATAGCTCCCAAAGTCACTATTAAAATTTTGCCGCAGACCAAAATCTGCCTGTAATGAGTTACTTATTTTCCAAGTATTTAAGGCAAATATTGCTGTATGAAACCTATCTCTGTTTTCACTTTCGTTCAGGGTAAGCTGATTAGGGACTGTACTTAAAACATTCCCATTTAAGTAGCTATTTTGTACATCGAAGCCCCAAGTTAGAGTATTTCGAGGAGATGTTTGCCATTGATGCTCTACCCTAGCATTGAGAGCTTGGGAATTCAGAGTACCAGTCCGGTAGAAGATATTTTGAGTCGGGCCATAAGTATTAAAGTAATCCTGATTGTAAGAAAGTGTCGTTCTCAGAACAGAATCTTCCCCTTCTCCTAGCAAAGCCTTCCAAGATAACCCAATATTAAAAGCATCGTGGTCTAATCTGTCTCTTTGCAGAGGAAACCCGAAATAAAGTAATCCCCGACGACTGCTAATTTTAGAAGCATCTAAACTAAGAGTGTTTCTTGAATTCAAATCTAGCGATATCCCGCCAAAGTAGTTGCTAGTTGCGGTATCTCCGTTAAATAGAAGACCTTCAGAATCTCGATTTGCTGCACCTTTAGGGACAGCATAACGATTATCTGCTTCGTACTCTTCATAGCCGAGATTAAATCTTAGATTGTCCGCAGAACCCCCGTAGCTAATCCGATAGTTGGACTGATTAAAAGAGCCATATTCAACTGAAGCATTGAGTTTAGGAACTTCTTGCCCTTGTTTGGTGATGATATTAACAACTCCTCCAAAAGCTTCCGAACCATATAAAGTAGAACTGGTGCCGCTAGATAATTCCACTTGTTCAATTGCTTCTACTGGAATACTATTAAGGTCGGTAGCACCATGATAAGTATTAATATTCGTGTTGATAGGTCTGCCATTGAGGAGAAAAACAGACTGATTAATCGAATGTCCCCGGTAGTAAGTGCCAGTATGAATATCTGCCCCGAAACCGGCATCATTAATGGCAAATCCAGGGAGTCCTCTCAAGACTTCCGCTGCACTATTAGCGCCTTGCTTTTGAATTTCTTCTTGATTAATTGTATAGACGGGCGTAGATGTTTCTGGAAAAATTTCTCTTTTCGCCGTTACGACTAATTCAATTTCTTCATTTGTTCCTACTTGAACTTCTGGCTCAGTTGCCAACTCGCTTGATTCAAATGCTTCAGGCGTTTCATCAGACTCGCTATCAGGCTCAGATGCTATGGAATCAGTAGTATTATCTAGGTTGAAAATAAGCGCGGAATCACTTTGATTAACTTCTCCGGCCGGAATCCCAGCCTTTCCAATTATGACTACCTGAATACTATTAGAATCCAAAGGAGTAACAGATACAGCAGTAATTGCATCAGTAGGGTTGTTTTGATAGAAACGATTTCCTTCGGGTAAGCTCAAGTGAGCATTGATGATGTTAGCGGTAAAGATATCGTTGTTGCTGGATGTCAAAATTTGAGAAAGTGTACCACCCGTAGTTTCTAAAATTACCTGAATGCCGTTACTTGTTGGAATTAAACGAATGCTAGTGACTTGCGTAACTTCAGCTAGAACTGGATGGCAAACTAATACTGCTACAGCATTCGCTACCAAAAAGCTATTGAACAGTAAGTGTTTATTCATATATTTTTTTCAATAAAGTTTTAGTTAATAATCGTTTTAGCTAATTGCTTCGAGTTTTAGCGATCGCATGGATGATTCAAGGTAACAAATGATTAAGAAACCAGAAGATGACTTGACGAATGAAGCTCTTTAATTTCTTGTAGTAAACTTTGATATTGTTGTCGTTTCCCTTGTTGTAGATAGAGATCGGTGGCTTTCTCAAAATCTGCTTTCACTCCCTGTTTGTGTCCCAGCGTGTAGTGGACGAGACATCGACAGTGATAGGCGTCGCCATCCTGAGGATTGAGTTCAATCGCTTGGCTAAAGTCTTCTATTGCTCCCGGATAATCTTGTAGTTGGGAGCGGACAAAACCCCGATTATAGTAAGCTAAAGCGAGGCTGGGGTCGATCTCAATTGCTTGGCTAAAGTCAGCGATCGCTCCTTGCGTATCTCCGAGGGCAGCGCGGGCAAGACCTTGATTCGTGTAAGCTTGAGCATTATCGGGATTGAGCCGAATTGCTTGGTTTAAATCAGCGATCGCTTCAAGGTAATCTCCGCTCAATACCTCGTAAACTCCGCGCTTGAAGAAGTCCTCAGCGCTCATTTGATCTGTATCGGTACTCGCCGTTAGCGTGATTTGTAATGGCTGAGCTTGAGCCATCGACGGCGAATTCAGCAGTGCCATTACAATGCTGAAGATAATGCTGAAGATGACAATCTTGCGGGAAAGGCGACTCATAACATAGACATTGAGAACATAGATGTTGAGAAAGCACTGCGTAACACCCGTCATTTAGTAGCCAATTGCTCACAGGCTGTAAGTTTGTCGCTACACAAACAAAGCCTGCCTACGCAGGCTCAATGTCAGTAGATTTTGCTCTGACTGGGATGCAACCCCATTATTTTGAGTTGAGTCGTTGTTGCCGTCAAAAGACAAGCTGTCAAACTTGAACAAGAGTGCAAGTCTGGAGTGTAAGCTTATTCAGAGATTGCACAAGGCACAAAGTTCAGATGTATGGTTCCTCTACCTAACTACCGTCCCAAACAACTTTCCCTTGGCCCTTTAGAAGCGGAGATTTTAAATATCGTCTGGGAACTCGGCTCTGCCACCGTTAAGGATGTACACGATCGCATTCTGGCTGACCCAGACCGGGAGTTAGCTTATACTTCAGTAACAACGGTGCTGCGTCGCCTGACCCAAAAAGGTTGGCTAGCTTGCGATAAACAAGAACGAAGCTTTTGCTGGCAACCTTTGGTATCGCGGGAAGAAGCGCAAGTCATTAAAGCTCACGAACAGTTACACCAGTTTTTGGCAGTGGGGAACCCGGATGTCGTCGCCGCCTTTGCAGATAGCCTAGATAGCGCTAGCGTAGAGCAAATAGAAGCGATCGCGCTTCGTCTTCAATCCGCACGCAAAGCGAGAGAGGAGGGAAAATCATGCATCTAGCGATGATTCTGACGGCGTTAGGATTGGCGTGGTGTCTGAGATGCACAGGGTTAGAGCCATCAGGAACTTGGACGCAACGCTGGCAACGATCCTTTGGGTTATTTTTGTTTCCGCCGCTGCTATTGATCGTGACAGCGATCGCAGTTATTTGCATGGGTGCAGACGGAAAGATGGGAGGACTGCAAGCCGGATGGTTCAGTTACTCCTTCGCCTGGGGATTTTTAGGCGTTGCCGGAATTTTATGTCTAAAGCTGGCACATGAAGGATGGCGTTCGGTACAACAGACACGCACTTATCCCCAAATCGAGCTTGAAGGTAAATTGGGTCGCCTTCTCAATGCCAGCGTTCTATTTAGCGCCCAAATTGGTTTCTGGCAGCCTGAATTAGTCGTCAGTCAGGGATTGTTAGAAACCCTCGATCGAGATCATCTAGAAGCAGTTCTCGCCCACGAACAAGCGCATTACTATTATCGGGATACGTTTTGGTTTTTCTGGCTTGGCTGGGTGCGCCAGATAACCGCTTGGTTGCCGAATACAGAAGCTTTGTGGCAAGAACTTTTACTATTGCGGGAACTTCGTGCGGATCGATGGGCGGCGCAACAGGTAGATCCCTTGTTGTTAGCAGAATCTCTGCTATTGGTGGTGAGTGTCTCGCCAGTACAGTCTGAAAGTTTCTGTGCAGCGTTCAGTGCCATGACCCCTCGAAATCGTTTAGAGGAGAGAATCGAAGCGCTTCTGGCACCATCAGAGGAGTCAGCTTCACCCAGCATATGGCTTTGGCATTGGATACTACTAGGGTTTCTGCCGCTAGTAACCGTGCCGTTTCACACTTAAATTTTGGTGTTGCACAATCAGGATAATTTCCTTTCAAATTTCGCGCAAAGACGCAAAGACGCTAACAAAAACTTTGCGTCTTTGCGCGAGATTATCATTAACCGAGGACGGAATTACTCAAGAAAACCACTCCAATCGAGCAGATAACCAAACCGGCAAATCGCTGCCAGGATAAAGGTTGAGTGGCAGATTTCCGGCTCACTGCATTGCCAAGCAGCATGGCAACCAAGGCAACGCCATATTGAATGAAAGTGAAACCCAGAAGGTAAGCAACAAGCGGTGTCATACCAGCACCGACGATTGCCTCGCCATAAGCATAGCCGTGAAATAAACCAGCAAGCGCTCCCAGCGCTATAAGAACCATCCAGTTTGGTTTGTTTGGCGTTAGCAGCAGCGCCCCAAAGACAATCACGGAACCGGCGATCGCTATCTCAGCTGCCGGTAAATCTAGATTGAGTAAATGAATCCCAGTTCCCGCCAGTGCTGCCAATACAAACCCGGCTGGGATGAACGCGCCCCGCACTTGCCCAACCGCCAGTAATCCAATCGCCACCACAAACGCAAAATGATCCAGTCCAATCAAGGGGTGGGCTAGCCCTGAAAAGAACCCTTCAAAGAAATTAGACGGCGTCTTGCCACCCATTGGATGGTGAGCGATCGCCCGCTGGGCACATAGGAAAGTGCTAATTAAAACCAAAAATACAATTACCGTTCGGCTTTGCATCAGATTTAAGAAAGCAAAGCGTCTATCTTTAGACATATTCTGTACCTCGCAGATTTCGCAAATCAATTTCTCTCGGCGGGTATTCTGGCTGAGAGACCAAAACGACGGATCTCATTACAGCTGCGGGACAGCGACGGTTTTACACCGAACTTTCCCCGTTACCTCTGGTGGCTGCTCCCCACCAGAACCGATTGAGTAGGGCAATCATATCACTTCAGTGCTGGCATTTTAAAAAGTATGGGTAAAATGAACCTCAACTCAAACAGATGACTCCAAGAGCCGCTTTATTTGAGGAGGAATCGGAAAAATGTGCGTTAATTGTCTGCTGGGTTCGGCTTTAATGTTCTTTACACCCAGCGTTTCCGAAGTACCATCCAACCCGACGAATCAAATTGCATTACCTCAAGAAACTCAAATAGCGATCGCTACTTGAGTGCTACTAAAATTAGCTGAGGATTTCCTTTAGCTCGTGCTGGTTCCAAAGCGAACGGTAAAGTCCAGGTTGTTGCAAAAGTTCGGCATGAGTCCCAGACTGCACAATTTGACCTCGATCCATCACAAAAATGCGATCGGCAGTTGCAGCCGCAGACAATTGGTGAGAGATAAAAATAACCGTTTTGCGCTGGATGCCTTCCGAAAGATTATTCAAAATGGCTGTGGCAGTTTGATTATCAACGCTGGAGAGAGCATCATCCAAAATCAGAATCGGGGAATCCATCAGCAAAGCACGGGCGAGAGCAGTTCGCTGTCGCTGTCCCCCTGAGAGGGTGATGCCGCGCTCTCCGACAATGGTTTCGTATTGCTGGGGAAAATTGAGAATTTCCGGGTGAATTTGCGCTTGCTTGGCAGCATTAATAATCTCTGTCTGTTCGCTCAGAGGATTGCCGTAGCGAATATTGTTTTTGATGGTGGTACTAAACAGAAAGCTGTCTTGCGGGACATAAGCGATCGCTCCGCGCAAATCGGGCAATTTGATCTGCGTAATATCATTGCCATCTACGAACAAACTATCGCTTGGAATATCCACTAATCGCGGCAAGGCATTGGCAAGTGTCGATTTTCCTGAGCCAATTGGTCCCACAATCGCCACGGTTTCCCCTGGTTCAATCGTAAAGCTAACATTCTTCAGCGCGGGCGTTTCGGCTCCCGGAAACGTATAACTGAGTTGACGCGCTGTTAATTTACCGCTTACTTTTTCAACGGGTAATGCGAGTGCATTCGGAGAATCTTTAATTTTGGCTTCTGCCATCAGAATCGACTCAATGCGGTCGATACTCACCTCACCTCGTTGGTAAGCAGTAATCGTAAAACCTAGTAAGGCGGTCGGGAAAACTAATCGTTCAGTATAGAGAATCAACGCCAGAAAATCGCCAATTGTGATCGCACCCGCCACAATTGATCGTGCTCCAACCCATAGCAATATCAGTAAGCTGATAAAAGCCATGCCTTGAATGATTGGAAACAAGACATTTCTGGTCTTTGCTAATTGGATATTGGCTTGCAACAGGCGATTATTTAACCGGGAGAAGGCACGGCGTTCGTTCTCCTCCTGAGCGTAGATTTTAATCAGACCAATCCCGCTCATATCCTCTTGAATCAACTCGCTGATGCTAGAGAGTTCCTCTTGCAACACCAGCTGTTCGTTCCGTAGGCGATCGCTAAATAGCTGCACAGCGATCAGCATAAACGGATAGACTGCGATCGCCAGCAGACTCAGCTTCAAATTAATCGATAGCATCACCGGCAATGTCAGTCCGTAGGCAAAGACTGTATTCGCCAAACTTAACACGGCAAATCCCAGCAGACGCCGGATATTATCCACATCGCTAGTCGCCCGGTTAATCAAATCTCCAGCAGTGTTGCTTGCAAAATAAGACGGTTCCAGAGTGAGTAGATGCTGAAAAATCTTTTGTTTCAGGTCAAATTCTACTTGTCGCCCGACTCCAAACAGCAAGATGCGCGAAGCCATCCGCACTACCCACATTGCCGAAGCCAGAATCAGGATTAGCGCTACATACTTCCAGATTTGAGCGAAGTCGAACGCTTGGCGGAGTTCGTCAACGCTATCTCGAATCAGCAAAGGGATATAAACGCCCACTGCATTCACAACAAACAGCGCGATAACGCCTAAGGTAGCCTGTCGCCAGTGGGGACGCAGATAAGCACCCAATTTTTGCAGCCGAGAGTGAGCCATTCTGTGAGGACTGAGGATTAAAAACTGAGAAAAGGCAACAGACAAAAAACTTTCTTGCAACCTGCAAGAAGCTTTCGCCTAACATCCAATCCCAAACCATCGTAGACGAATTGGCGCTCGTGCTGCTTCTATAAAACGAGGGGTGTCAACCAGCCGCGTAAGAAGTAGTAGATGAAAGTGAGATATTCTTCTACCACTCGCGTTGTCGTGACTAGCGCTTCCACGGTGGGAACAAAATCCGTGACGGTGATGCGTCGGGCAGGCGTTGCCCCACTTTGAAAGGTAAAGAAATCTGTAGCTCTGGGAATGACCGTGACGCCCAAATTGGCAAACGTAAGGTTGGCACGGCGAATATTTAAGCCGGAGGCAACGAGAATAATCCGGCGCGATCGAATACCGCGCTGCCTCAAGATTTCCTCAACTCTGACCGCACTGGTGCGGAGATCAACCCCACGCGGTTCAATCACAATTCGATTGCGGGGTACACCCATCCTGACCAGTAGCGCCGCGACATCGTTAGCCTCGTTAACACTATCTTGATTTCCTGTCAGCTCCGCTCTAGGTCCTGCACTGACAATCACTAAGGGGTCATTACCGCTCCGTAGCTGTTCTTGATACAGCTGAGCAGAGTATAGAATGCGATCGCCTGTATCAGTTAATTGAATCTGCGTCCGGTAGGGAAGATTGGGTTGTGTCGTCCCTCGCCCCAGCACCACAATCGCCCCCACAATTTGAGATCCGGTCGGCGTAATATCAGCCGGACATTGAGTTTGACAAATCAGTTGCCGTCGTTGCTCCAGTTGAATCGCCTCCACTTCCGCTTGCTGAGCCAGCCAGTAGGCAACGATTGGCAAACTAGACAACAGCAAAACGAAGAAGGCTATCCTAAGTTGGTTCCAGGCTACGCCTGTTAGCGCATTCTTTTTCACTCCGCCAATGGCGAACAATAAAAGCATAATCGACAACCCCAACGGTTTGAGCGGAAACGAAAGAATGTTCCAGGCACTCGATACCAACCTTTCATTGGGGTTGTAAAACGCCATCACCATGATGACAAACAACAGCAGCCCGCCCAACCAAGCGAGATATTGTTTGGGAATCCATCGCACTAACAAAAAATAGACTAAGGTGCCAATCAGCAGCCACAGCAGAACCCGCGTTAGTAGTAAAAACATAGTAGGTAATTGGTAATGGGTAATTGGTAATGGGTAATTGGTAACGACTATTCACCAGCGATTACCGATTGCCTCTTATTGACGTTTCAATTTTGCCCGAATCGCCTCGGTTACGGTTTGAATTACCTTAACACGGGCATAGTATTTATCATTCGCAGCAACAATTGTCCAGGGAGCGTTAGGAGTGTTCGTCCGCTGAATTGCTTGATTGACTGCCACTTCATAGAAAGCCCAATTGTCCCGATTTCGCCAATCTTCGGCGGTGAGTTTGTATTCTTTAAAGGGGTCATTCTGACGCGATATGAATCGCTGATACTGTTCTTCAGGACTAATATGCAGCCAGAACTTGACCAAAACGTAGCCTGCATTCGTCAGTTGGCTCTCAAACTCATTGATTTCCTGGTAGGCTCTGCGCCATTCCAGTTCTGTGGCAAAACCTTCAACACGCTCTACTAACACTCGCCCGTACCAGCTGCGGTCATCAATGCCAATTGTCCCTGCTGTTGGCAACCACCGCCAGAACCGCCAGAGGTAGTGATGCGCTTTCTCTTCATCCGTAGGTGCTGCGAAGGGATGAACGGCATAACTGCGGGGGTCGAGGACATCGGTTAAGCGTTTGATGGCTCCTCCTTTCCCAGCCGCATCCCAACCTTCAAACAGCACCAAGACGGGCACTTGATGTTTGTGAATCTTCATCTGAAGCTTCAGCAGTTCTACTTGGGCATCGCGTAACTGCTTTTTGTACTCATCCCTGGAGAGAGCAAGATTGAGATCGACTTGCGCTAAGAGATCCGGCTCTGCTGGGTTGAGGTGTTTTTGAGGGGGTACAGGGGTGATAGGCGTCCGAATGTGAAGTCGGTCGAGGGCTTCTGTGAGAGTGGCAGCGAATTGGGTGAGGACTTTCACCTGCGCCCAGCGTTGGCAGTTGCCCTCCACTAATGTCCAGGGGGCGGAGCCAGTGCTGGTTTGGACGAGCATTTCTTCGGCATAATCTACATATTTACCGTAGTGTTTCTCTTGTTTCCAGTCTTCCGGACGCACTCGCCAAGCGTCTAACGGATCTTTGGCATATTCTTTGAGTCGGTGCTTTAATTCTTTGCGGCTTAGATGAATCCAGAATTTAGCGATCGCATTTCCATCATCCACCAGTTGGCGCTCAAAGGCGTTTATCTGGGCCATCACGCTTGGGATTTTTGAGTCCTCGATTCGTTCAAACAGCCGGTCTTCCAAAACATGGGTGTACCAGCTGTGATAAAAAATCCCAATACTGCCCTTTACTGGCAGTCTCCGCCAGAAGCGCCACAAAAAAGGGTATTGTTGCTCTTCCTGGTTGGGAGGCCAAATCGGGTGAACCGTAAACCCTCGCGGGTCCATGTAATTGACCATTTTCTTGACTAAAGCACCTTTCCCCGCTGCCGCCCAACCTTCCAGCACGACAATCATGGGTAGCTTTTTGTCCCAGCAAGCCTTTTGGAGCGATCGCACTTGACGCATTAGCGTCTCAATCTGAGAATCATAGATATTTTTATCGAGGCAAAGATTCAAGTCCAGCGTATCTAGCATGATGTTGACTAGAAAAGAGCAGTACCTTTAACTATCTCCTAGTCTTGCACTTGTTGCGCTGACTATTCAGTAACAATCTGCAAATGTCAAAGCTTAGACATAAAAATACAGGAGCCAAAAACAAGAAGACAAAAGCGCTTTTTCTTCTTGTTTTTGGCTCCAGGCACTAGATAGTTTGAAAAGAATCGGTAATTGGTAAATTACATCCCGTTACCAACTACCCATCTGATTATTTTGCTTCAAATGCTCCGATATCGCAAACACCACCTTGCGGTCTGGCAACACCTCGTTGATCCGTTGCCAAGCAAGTCGCGTTATTTCCTGTATTAATCGCTGGACTCCCTGCTAATAAGGGTAGAGTCTGAGTCAAACCACCAGTCGCAGAAAGTGCGCCTAGTATTGGTTCAATAATCGTGATGCCAAGCGCGCAGTTTTTGTCAGTGGGATCGTTTGGGTTTTTGGCGGGAAATTGGATATTGTTGCCGCCATTAGTCATTTCGTCAGAACAATTCTGCTTAATATTCCAGGTATTCCCGCCATTATCCGCTTTATTGTTAGCGATAATTGTATTTTTCAGGGTTATATCTGGACTGCTGCCAAAAATACCAGCCCCCATAAACCCAGCATAATTGTTAGCAATCGTGACATTATTGATGGTCATCTTGCCACTGGTTCTCATGATTGCGCCGCCTAGACCCCCCTTGGCATCTGGAGTCACAGCACGATTCCCTGAAAAAGTAGTATTAGAAACTTCTGCGCTTACGTCATTTCCCGTCCACAGTCCCCCGCCCTGATTCGCAGAAATGTTGCCAGAGAAGGTAGTGTTCCTCACTATAAAAATAGTGCTGTTTGTTCCGGCAGTGTAATTAGGGGCAGTTGTGGTGCCACCGACCACGAAAATAGCACCGCCAAATCCTTTGTCGCCAGTGCCCGTAACGCTATTTCCAGAGAAGGTGTTATTTTCGATTGTCGTCGTATTGTTGTTATAAAGTTGATTAAAAAAAGCCCCACCTTGATTGGTGGCAATATTGTTTGTGAAGGTGTTGTTCCGGAGAATAATTTTACCTAAATTACCATTCGCACCATCATTATAAATGGCACCACCCGCCCCCCCAGGAGCCACAATTCCAGCGGTATTTCCCGTGAAAGTGCTATTCGTTACGGTTAAGTCGCTGAGCAAGTCATAGATTGCTCCGCCGAGGCTAGCTTGATTTCCGGTAAAAGTGCTTTTATCTACAACAATTGTACTTTCACTTTTACTATAGATGGCACCGCCTCCGGCCTCCCCAGGCTTCGTGGATTTGTTATTGTTAAAGGTACAGTTAAGTACCACTAACTTACCTCTGTAGCCGCTATAAACGCCGCCCCCATTTTCGGTACTAAAGCCATTCGCAATAGTGAGATTTCTTAGGGTCAATTGCACGAGGCTATCAGTGGAAAAAATCCGATTAGTTCCATTTCCGCTGAGAGTTACTACACTTCGTCCGTCGATTACTGTATTCGCGGAAAGTACCTTTTCTTTCACTACAATCGTATGCGGACTAGAACCACAATTAAAGGTTACAGTCCCCCCGCCTACTAAAGCAGTATCTAAAGCAGCTTCAGTACAACTTGCAGCGGTTCCGTTCCCGACAGTTCCAGCCGCCTCAGCTTTTTGATGTGAGGAAATCGTTAAGGCAACACAGAAAGCGAGAGTTAAGAAATAGACTGGTTGTTTCATACCAAAAACCTCATTGTTCAATATTAGAAGAGATTTATTGTTCGCAATTGCATGACCAAATGAGCTTACTTATTTTTGGGCGTAGAATACTGTGCAATTGCAAAAAAAGGTTGGAAGTGAGAAAGGTTAGAAGCTGAGCTAACAACCCAAATATTTGACAGACTCAATATTTGTTGGTTCCCTAACGAATCCGGCAGTCTCAGATCGAGGAATAAGTTGTAATCTGAAATAGAGCCTTTACCAAAAATAGGAATTTTAATCCTCCGCGAATATACGTAGTTTTAACTATGTAAAATTGTCTTGCGACAAGCCTTGTTAAATAGTTCTTCGTTATAGCTGTCAATCCGGAAAACTTTTCGATTTTCAGTAAATTTACACAGGTTTTATAGTATTAAAGCATTGCCAAAGTACAAATATATTTTTATTTAAAAATAGAAATCATGGTTAACCGTATAATTAGCTATTAATTCGTATTTGCGCGTACACAATAAAATTAACTTTATCCCTATATTTACACAAATAGAGTTTAAGAAAATTCGCTTTTAAAAATATTTTATTTATTTATTAATGAAGCCTGTTTGAGATCCTGATAGTTCTATCAATCCTGGTAATGAGGAGCAGGATAAATCATGACCCCAATGGGTTAACACCAGATGAAATCAGCTTTTGAAAGTTCTGGCGTATTGCTTGGCTTACTTGCCGTTGCACCAGCGATCGCTGTGAAACCGGCACAGGCAGAAACGATTGTTCCAGCTCAAGACGGTACGGGCACAATTGCCGCTCCTGAAGGCAATACAATCAATATCGGCGGAGGAAAACTGTCTGGCGATGGAGCAAACCTTTTCCACAGCTTTGAGCAATTTAACCTCAATGCAGACCAAATAGCTAACTTTATTTCTAATCCCAAAATTGAAAATATTTTAGGCAGAGTAGTGGGTGGAGATCCCTCTACCATTGATGGCTTAATTAAAGTCAGCGGAGGAAATTCTAATTTATACCTGATGAATCCATCGGGGATTATATTTGGTGCCAATGCCAGATTGGATGTGCCGGGAAGCTTTACCGCAACCAGTGCTACAGGGATTGGTTTTGGCTCTAATTCTTTTAATGCTAGCGGCGATAATAATTACGCAACCTTAACGGGAATGCCCAGCAGTTATTCGTTTAATACTGCTCAACCGAGTGTTATTGTCAACTCTGGAGAACTAGCAGTTAAAGAAGGGCAAAATCTTACCTTGCTGGGTGGCACTGTTGTTAGCCAGGGAACGCTGTCAGCACCAGGAGGTAAACTAATTGTGGCAGCAGTACCAGGACAGAATACAGTCCGGATTAGTCAACCCGGTCAATTGCTAAGTTTAGAAATTCACCCCATTTCTTCTGATGCTAGTCAGCCTTCAACCGGAACAGTTTCCTCTCTACCCCAACTACTAACGGGTAGTAAAGCGGGAAATGCCACTGGACTGACTACAAATAGCAAAGGAGAGGTAGAACTAACAGGTTCTGGTATCAAAGTAGAAGCGGGGGATGTGGTAGTCCGTCAGCTCAATGCGGGAACAGCTACACTTTCAGCCAACCATAATTTGACTCTGGTTGAAAGCCAAATACAGACATCTGGGGATATGAATTTGCTGGCAAAAGATACCGTGCGAGTGCGGGATAGCGTCGCGACTCCTTTTGTGGCAAAGGCGGGAGGGAATCTCACCGTTCAAGGCAATAAAGCGGTTGATATTTTGGCGCTGAATCACCCAGAAACACCCTTTCAAAGTGGCGGCAATCTCAGTTTAATCAGTGATGGAGTGATTTCTGGAGATGCTCACTATTCAGCAGGGCGGAATTTCTCAATTCTCAACTTATCGGGAGCAGGCGGCAAGTTTCAAAGTATTTATGACCCCATCATTACGTCTGATGGCGATGTCATGCTTGATTCTTATACGGGCGCTTCCCTGAAGATAATCGCAGCCGGAAAAATTACGATTAGTGGAGATATCGTCATTAATGCGATCGATCCAGAGGTAGATCCTAATAGTCGTGCCCTGATTTTACAAGCAGGTGCGACTGGGACAACTGATAACGTACCCTTCACCGAACCCTTTCCGGGTGCCCCTCCCGAATATTTTGACGATGCAGGCGCAAATCCCTCCTACACAACCTTTGTGAAATCTCCTACCTCAGCTGGAACGATTACAGTTGCAGGAACCATTAAATCTGATGATTTATTGGGACCAGCGGAACCTTTAAATGTTACCTTGTCGGCACCGGGTGATATTAATGTTCAAACCATTCAGTCGTCTGGTGGAAATATAAGTATTAGCAGCACCAGCGGTTCTATTAATGCCGCCGATCCAGTTAATCAAGTTTACAATTTAGACTCTCGTAATCGCCCTGGTAATGCAGGTGCAATTACCCTCAGCGCCCCATTGGGAAATATTACAACCGGAGATATCTTTTCCTCTTCTGATAACTTTGGCACGGCTGCTTCTGGGACTGGCGGCGCGATCGCAATTAGCGCCGGAGGCAATATCAAGACTGAAACCATAGATTCCAGTTCTAAGTGCAATTCTTGCTCTTCCTCTGGCAATGGCGGTGACATTACGCTGATTGCTGGTAATGATATCGCCGCCAAAATCATCGATGCTCAGAGTCTTGGCAGTGGCACTGGCGGTAATGTAACTATCGCGGCGGGACAGAATCTCACCGTTGATAATAAGTTCGTTACTTTTACCTACAACAACCCCAGCATTAACACGACAGGAACGGGCGGGGGTGGAGCCATTAATATCAATCATCACGGGGGAGTTCCAGTCCCCTCGACTCCATTTGCTGTTGGCGATCCCACGACGAATGGAACTGCCCAAGCCATCACCACGGGCACTTCGACAATATCGCCCCCCGAATCTTTCCCCGGTGGAACTGTTCAGGGCAATATTACGATCAATACCACTCCTCCACCGCCAATTCCCGCGCCAATTCCTGCACCAATTCCTGCGCCAACTCCCGTGCCAAGTCCTGCGCCAACTCCTACCCCCATACCCAGTTCAAATCCCCAACCGGAACCTGGGAACCAACCCAAGACAGAAATTGTGACAGACTTTCAAGGAAATACACTCTCACCTGTACCAGTAGCGGGTGCAGAAAATCAAAGACCGATTTTGTGTACGGTAGAGAGTCTCGAAGATGAAAAGCTGCCACTTTTACACAGGTTGCCTCGCTGTCAAGAACACCGCGATCGCCGCAATCAACCACCGGCAAGCTCTAAAACCCTGTTTGTTCCCCGACAACAAAGCGATCGCGCAGTTCCTCAAAAGTAATCAATGTCGCTAAAGCGCTGGTTTGTAAGCTCAGCCGCAAAAATCTCTAAGATATAATTTTGAATCGCACAGAAATGGGGATGCTTCCGCGTTTCTGTGCGATTTTCCGACGAAAGAGGTATGCGATCGCTAGTTTGGTGAAGGAAAGTATTTATAAGGAACACAAGCTCTCTTACCGAGGACAACGCATTGCCCTCAGTTAGCTATCCTTATAAAGCACTGATTCAAAGTTTGAGAAGGTATTGAACGTGTCGCAAGTCAAACCAACCATTCTGGTGACGGGTGGAGCTGGATATATTGGAACCCATGCCGTACTGGCGCTGATCAAGGCAGGCTATGGGGTCGTGGTATTAGATAACCTGGTGTATGGACATCGGGAATTGGTGGAAAATGTACTCAAAGTAGAGCTGGTAGTGGGAGATATGAGCGATCGCGCTCTCCTCGACCAGCTCTTTGCCACTCGCAACATTGCGGCAGTCATGCACTTTGCCGCCTATATTGCGGTGGGAGAGTCCGTCACCGATCCCGCGAAATACTACCACAACAACGTCGCTGGCACCCTGACACTGTTAGAAGCAATGGTGGCAGCGAACGTGAAGAAATTTGTCTTTTCTTCCACTTGTGCCATCTACGGGATGCCCCAGGAAGTTCCCATGACCGAACACCATCCCCAAAATCCCCTTAGTCCTTACGCGACGAGTAAGTGGATGGTAGAGAAAATTCTGGCAGATTTTGATATTGCCTACGATTTAAAGTCCGTGGCGTTCCGCTATTTCAATGCCTCTGGTGCCAATCCCGATGGCTTACTCGGTGAGGATCACGAGCCAGAAACGCACCTGATTCCCCTGGTACTTCAGACAGCTTTGGGCAAACGGGAATCTATCTTCATTCTCGGCACCGATTACCCGACACCGGATGGCACTGGAATTCGGGACTACATCCACGTCAGCGACTTGGCAGATGCTCACGTTTTAGGGCTAGAGTATCTCCTGCAAGGGGGAACGAGCGATGTCTTTAACTTAGGCAATGGCAACGGTTTCTCCGTCAGAGAAGTGATTGAGACAGCCAAGGCGGTCACGGGGCGGGAGATCAAAGCAGTAGAACGCGATCGCCGTGCCGGGGACGCCCCTATTTTAGTTGGCAGCAGCGATAAAGCAAAAAAAATTCTCGGTTGGTGTCCGCAATACGCAGACCTGAGTAAAATCGTTGCTGACGCTTGGCAATGGCATCAGCATCGTCATGGATAATTCTGGAGTGGAAGTTAGATTAGGTCGTTTAGAATCGATTGTTGAACAAATTGCAGAGGCAGTACTTGCCAGCGCTGACACAATTGACCGTCTTGGCGAGCGAGTAGATGCTCTCACAATTCAAGTACAACAACAGGGAAACCTTAGGGAGGCAGTAATTGCCACTAATGAGACAATTAACCGCCTTGCTGACCGAGTGGATGCCCTGACCATTCAAGTACAAGAACAGGGGCATCAAGTCCAACAGCAGCACTATCAAATTTTTGCCTTAAGCGATGCGGTGCAAACCTTGGCAGAAACCCAAGATGATTCTCTTGTGCGGTTGATGCAGCTAACAGAAGCTTTACAACGCCTTGTGGATGCCATTGAAGCAACGGAAGAGACCGAATCTTAATCTCGGTCTCTGGTTTGCCATCGTATCCCGATTGGCTGTCAATCCTAGGGAAATAAAGTGGAAGTACCCATCAACTCATCAGGAGAGTTTTCATGCACTTTCTTCGTCGGTACGCTGTCATCCTTCCCGTGACTGCCGCCGTCAGTTTCTCGATCGTCAGTTGCACCGAAAGCAAAATCACTCAGTGTCAAAAGATATTCAAGATTACCAACGAAACGGTGAATGAAACCAAAACCGTTACCAATGGAGGTCAGAATAGCTCTCCAGAAGCGCTAGCTAAAACAGCCGAGATTTGGGATAAATCAGCTCAAAAAATGACAAATATTAGCGTCAACGATCCAAAGCTTAAAAAGTTTCAAGCTGATTTTATTAGAATGTATCGAGAGAGTAGTAAGGCAACTCGCGAATATGTTTCAGCTCTCAAAAAAAGGGATTTTCCCGCAGTTGACGCTGGATTTAAAAAATTGCAGAAATCCTATAATCCAGAAAAAAATTTAGTAAACGGGATAAACAGTTACTGTGGAAGTTAACCAAAAGCTGCCTGCGATTTCCACTCGCTCTCTAAAGCTCAAAAAAGTAGTAGAAGAGAAGAAGCAGGCTATTTTTCTAAGCTAAGTTCTAGGAAGTCATTTTTAATTCCCTGTAATCCAGTGTCAGGCGTGCAAAAGTGCGGTAATGCACTTAGAGCCTACAGCGATCGCTCTTGAGCTAGCGATCGCGGGCTGAGGAGTGAGTAAAATTTACACTCAGCCCTTAAGTACGCGCAACTGTGAAGTCAGCTTTGTCATTAAAATATGCTCTCGTCCATGAATGGTTGACCCCCGAAGCTACTGGCGGGTCAGAACTCGTTGTCCGTGAAATCCTCAAGCACATTGATGCCGACCTCTATGCCCTAATTGACTTTGAATCCACCAATCCTGAAAGTTATCTCTTCAATCGCCCCATTGGCACCACATTCCTGCAACACTTCCCGAAAGCCCGTAGTGGCGTCCAAAAATATCTCCCTCTATTGCCGCTAGCAATTGAACAACTAGACTTACGCGACTATGACGTAAT
Source organism: Trichocoleus sp. DQ-A2 (assembly GCF_039961915.1). Lineage (NCBI taxonomy): Bacteria > Bacillati > Cyanobacteriota > Cyanophyceae > Leptolyngbyales > Trichocoleusaceae > Trichocoleus > Trichocoleus sp. DQ-A2. Next base: position 212,921 of record NZ_JAMPKD010000006.1, on the reverse strand, counting down.
TCTCTCCTCTGCCCACGCTGTCGCCAAAGGAGTCCTCACCAGCCCACAACAACTGCATATCTGCTACTGCCATACGCCCATGCGCTACGCCTGGGATTTAACTTTTGATTATCTAGACAGTAGCCGACTAGGGCGGGGTCTCCCAGGCATCCTGACGCGGTATCTCCTTCATCAACTGCGTCAGTGGGATGTACTCTCCGCAAACCGCGTTGATTATTTCATCGCCAACTCCCAACACACCGCACGTCGCATCTGGCGCTGCTATCGGCGGCAAGCAGAAGTCATTTATCCACCCGTCAATGTTGAGCGGTTTTCCTTTCAGCCCCAAAAAGAAGATTTTTACCTCACCGTTTCCCGGCTGGTGAGTTACAAGCAAGTATCTTTAATTGTCCGATCTTTTAACCAACTGGGACGCCCGCTTGTGGTGATTGGCACGGGGCCGGAACTTGACGAAATGCGCCAGCTAGCGAAACCCAATGTAAAAGTGCTAGGGTCACAACCAGATGATGTTGTTGAGCAGTATATGGCTCAAGCAAAAGCATTTGTATATGCAGCCTGTGAAGACTTTGGCATGGCGTTGGTAGAAGCCCAAGCTTGTGGCACTCCTGCGATCGCCTATGGTGCTGGTGGGGCATTAGAAACCGTTCTGGATATTCGGGAACACCCGACACAGGGAACTGGCTTATTTTTTCCAGCCCAAACAGAAGCGGCTTTGATAGAAGCGGTAAAAACCTTTGAAGCATCGCAAGGATTATTTAATCCGGAGATTGCTAGAGTCCGCGCTTCTCAGTTCGCCCCTCAAACTTTCCAGAAGCGCTATCTAGCCTTTCTAGAGAGCTGTTATCAAGAATTTCAGTCATCCTCAGCCATTCGTCCCTAATCATCAGTCATGCTCTTTAGCCGGTTGCTAAAAACTCATGACTAATGACCAATGACCCATGACTAATGACCAAATTCTACTTTCTGGGACTCCATTAGCTGTCTTCAGGCGTCTTGTGGCTTTATGATCGGGACTGTGTGGTGTGAAGTGAAGGAGTAAGATGACTGCCGAAAGCCAACTTATCTCCGGCAAGATGTTGTGGGCGTTCGTGAAGCGAGGTTTTCAACCACTCGCGCCGACAGGTAGGCCCAGAGGTTTGAGCAAACAGCGAGACCTCCCCCTACAGCGTCTAGACCGAGATTTCGCTAAGCGATGTTTTGATGTTCTGTTTTCACTGTCGGTTTTGATTTTGTTTTCTCCGGTTTACCTGCTGTTGGCCTTGCTGATTGCTCTGAGCACACGAGGTCCAATTTTTTATGTTCAGGAACGAATCGGGAAAAATCATCAGCCTTTTGGTTGTCTCAAATTCAGAACGATGGTGCCAAATGCAGACGAAGTGTTGCTGCAAATGATGGCAACCTCACCCCATCTGCGTCAGGAATTCGAGGATAATTTCAAACTCAAAGACGACCCTCGAATTACATGGATTGGTAAATTTCTACGGGTGACTAGCCTGGATGAGTTTCCCCAATTCTGGAACGTTCTTAAAGGGGACATGAGCGTTGTCGGGCCAAGACCTCTCGTTGCCGAGGAGTTGTCAAAATACGGGCATCACATTGACAAAGTGCTGACGATTCGACCTGGAATCACCGGATTGTGGCAAGTTTCTGGGCGCAATGACATCCCTTATCCGCGCCGAGTCCAGATAGATGTCTATTACGTCAATGCCAGGAATTTCTGGCTGGATTTGTGGCTAGTTGTAAAAACAATTGGCGTTGTCGTTTCCCCCAAAGACAATGGTGCCTACTGAAACATAGCTAATGTTCGGCAATCTATAACTCAAGTCAAGTTCTTTGAACAACGGCTCCTACAGCTTTCCTCCTTGTGTGGAGAGAGCTGTAGTATTTTGTCGTTCATCGTTTGATGAGTTAGTACAGCGCTGGGAGTTACGCTTGCCTCTACAGCAGGTAAACTCTTCATGTCTAATTTCAGAGTTTAGATAAATTGGTTGTTGTAATGGCGATTAATTAATTTGTGTCGCTCAGAATTTATGCAACAGGTATTGTAGGTACTCTTGCAAGAAGCTTTCCCCTCTTCTTTGCTCAACATTTAGTCCACCGTCGAAATACGTAAGTCTTATTGCCGAGGCTTAGAAGAATCTACGTATATTCCTGATGTTGCGCCAGAGATTTTGCGTTAACGTAAGGAGTGAATTAAGGATTTCCTCTACTTACAGAGGGATTTTTCATAAATTTGGGTGCAAGTGACTCTTGCTGCAATGTTAGCGAGAGAAAGCTTACAGGATAATTACCAGTTACTGTTAAGACGATTGTTTCGTCACAGGCTATAGGGAATACTAAGTATGACGCAACGCAAGCGAGCGCTAATTACGGGCATTACGGGACAAGACGGTTCTTACTTGAGCGAATTTTTGCTTGAGCAAGGCTATGAGGTTCACGGGATCATTCGCCGGACTTCTACATTTAATACAGACCGAATCGATTATATGTATGAAGACCCTCACAAAGAGGGGGTGCGGTTGTTTCTGCACTATGGCGATTTAACCGATGGCACAACTCTACGCCGGATTTTAGAACAAGTCCAGCCGGTAGAAATTTATAATTTAGGTGCCCAATCCCACGTCCGCGTTAGTTTTGACTCGCCGGAATACACGGTTGATGCGGTCGGGATGGGGACGCTACGCCTTTTGGAAGCAATTCGAGATTACCAGCAGCGTACCGGCATTGAAGTACGGTTTTATCAGGCGGGTTCTTCTGAGATGTTTGGTAAGGTACAAGAAGTGCCTCAGAAGGAAACCACACCGTTTTATCCTCGCAGTCCTTATGCTTGTGCGAAGCTTTACGCTCACTGGCAAACGGTGAATTACCGAGAATCCTACGGGCTGTTTGCGTGTAACGGGATACTTTTTAACCATGAAAGTCCGCGGCGAGGAGAGACGTTTGTAACGCGCAAGATTACCAGAGCGATCGCTCGCATTGTTGCCGGGAAGCAGAAAAAAATCTACCTGGGCAATCTCGATTCCAAGCGGGATTGGGGCTATGCAAAAGACTATGTAAGAGCAATGTGGCTGATGCTACAGCAACAGGAAGCAGATGATTACGTTGTAGCCACAGGAGAAACTTACTCCATTCGTCAATTCCTGGATATTGCCTTTGAACACGTCAATCTAGATTGGAAAGACTACGTAGAGTTTGACGAACGCTATTTGCGCCCAGCGGAAGTGGATTTACTGATTGGCGATCCCACGAAGGCGCACCAAAAGCTGGGTTGGAAACCATCGGTTACTTTTGAAGAATTAGTTCGCTTGATGGTAGAAGCGGATATGCAAGCTTTGGGCTTGAATTGTCCGAATGGCAATGGTTCGCACTCGCCTCTGGATCTTGCCACGATTCGCCAGAATGTAGGTAGTATGCACGATTAAGTCGTTTTGACTTGTAGGGGCAAGAGCGATCCCCGCGCCCTACTGAGTGATGAGTGATGAGTTTTTCATTAACTCATCACTCATCAATTTTTGGAGATATCCTGAATCCAGTGGAGGATGGCAAGAGATATGGCTAGTTTAGATTTAAGCGATAAACGGATTCTCGTCACTGGCGGAGCTGGTTTTTTGGGGCGTCAGGTCGTAGATCGGTTGTGTAAAGCCGGAGCCGATCAAAACAAGATTACGATACCGCGATCGCGCGAGTACGATCTCCGCTCCTTAGAACACTGTCAACGCGCCGTTGAGCAGCAGGATGTCGTGATTCACCTCGCTGCTCACGTCGGCGGCATCGGTCTGAATCTGGTCAAACCCGCTGAATTATTCTACGACAACCTGATGATGGGCACTCAACTGATTCATGCGGCCTATCAAGCAGGGGTTCAAAAATTTGTTTGTGTAGGGACTATCTGCGCTTATCCCAAGTTTACGCCAGTGCCATTTAAAGAAGATGACCTCTGGAATGGCTATCCGGAAGAAACTAACGCTCCCTATGGCGTTGCGAAGAAAGCTTTACTGGTGCAACTCCAATCCTACCGGCAGCAGTACGGCTTTAACGGTATTTACCTATTGCCAGTGAACTTGTACGGGCCGGAAGATAACTTCGATCCCAAGAGTTCCCACGTGATCCCCGCCTTAATTCGCAAAGTACACGAAGCTCAAGCTAGAGGTGACAAGCAGCTACCTGTATGGGGCGATGGGAGTCCCACTCGCGAGTTTCTCTATTCTACGGATGCGGCTTTGGGTATCGTCATGGGTACGCAGGACTACAATGGCGCAGAACCCGTCAATTTGGGAACGGGTTATGAAATTTCTATCAAGGATTTGGTGGAACTGATTTGCGAACTGATGGGCTATCAGGGCGAAATTATCTGGGAAACCGATAAGCCGAACGGTCAACCGCGCCGCTGTTTAGATACAGAACGGGCGAAGCAAGAGTTTGGCTTCACAGCCCAAGTGGACTTCAAGCAAGGGCTGAAGAACACGATCGATTGGTATCGACAACACGCTGAGTAAGCGTGAAAAAGTTGCTAGTGAGAAGAACCCGTTTTGCCAAACAAAACGGGTTTCTGCGTTGTCAGAAGCGAAAATAGCGTAGCGATCGCAAAACAAGTCCACAGGATATCGAGTCAAGGGATGGACGCTAGCATCCCCTCGCCACAAACCAAATTTATTAAGACTTGTGAACAAAATCGATTATCAACTGGATAAACAGCAATTGAGGCGATCGCTTCTCAAAACACGACAATCGATGCCTGTGGAAGAGTGGAGAGAAAAGAGCGATCGCATCTGTACCCACCTCGAATCTTCGCCCCTATTTACTCAATCAAAAACTGTCTTAGCTTATTTCAGTTTTCGACAAGAACCTGACCTCAGCCCTCTAATTAGCGATCGTCGCCATTGGGGATTTCCCCGCTGTGTTGGCGATAGCCTCATTTGGCATCTATGGAAACCTGGAGACTCCTTACAAAAAGGTGCTTATGGTATTCTTGAACCGCACCCAGATAGCCCCGTTTTACATTCAACCGAGGTAGATTTAATTCTTGTGCCATCTGTAGCTTGTGATGTGCGGGGATATCGTTTAGGTTATGGTGGTGGTTATTACGATCGCTTGCTCAATTCATCTGAATGGGCAACCAAATTAACTATCGGCATTGTCTTTGACTTTGCTTTTTCCCTAGAGTTGCCAATTGATTGCTGGGATAAATCTTTGCAGGGCATCTGTACAGAAACGGGGTTGAGGATGATGCGATGAAATCTCAATTTCTCAATTTTTATTTTTTAATTTCCGCGCAGAGGACATTGTCCTCTGCGCTCCAACCACCTACTTAGAACAAGCATTTGGTTAGACCAATACACTTACTATAATATGACTTAATTAGATTAAAAGCAAGATTTTTTTCCAAGAATAAACATCATAAATTATTAATAATAATAGAAATAATTATTCATTTTTTATTGACTGATTCCAATTAAAGAAAACAGCTATTGTCGCCCAATGATAAATTCCAAAACTCAAAAAACAAACGCGATATATCGCCTTTTTACAACTCAAAACTCAAAAGTTAAAACTTTTTGGATGTATGGGTTCCTGGGAGCGATCGCGCTAGTGATGCTTTTTCCTCTACTTTGGCTCATCAGTACTTCCTTAAAATCTCCCACTGAAAATATCTTTCAGTTCCCACCCCAGATAGTGCCACAAGAGCCGACATTCCAGAACTTCATCACCGTTTGGCAAACCAATCCCTTTGGTCAGTATTTGTTCAACAGTACCCTGGTGGCAGTGCTGACAGTGGGCTTAAATCTGCTATTCTGCTCGCTTGCCGCTTACCCCTTGGCACGGCTGGATTTTCGGGGACGAGACATGGTTTTTGCGGCTGTTGTCTCCACGATTATGATTCCGTTCCAAATTGTAATGATTCCCCTGTACATCTTGACCGTACAGCTAGGTTTGAGAAATACCTATTTGGGTGTTATTTTGCCAAGCATTGCCTCTGCCTTCGGGATTTTCCTACTGCGGCAAGCATTTCAGGGCGTTCCCAAAGAACTGGAAGAAGCCGCTCGGATGGATGGCTGCTCGGAGCTAGGCTTGTGGTGGCACGTCATGCTTCCAGCAATTCGCCCAGCACTGGTAACGCTGGCAATTTTTGTCTTTATCGGTTCTTGGAGTGACTTTCTCTGGCCCTTAATTGTCCTCGACCGACCCGAATATTACACCCTCCCCTTAGGTGTCGCCACCCTTGCCGGGGCATTATCTCTAGATTGGCGACTGGTAGCAGCGGGTTCTGTCATTTCCATTACTCCAGTGCTGCTTGTCTTCCTCTTTTTGCAACGATATATTGTGCCGACAGATGCAGGGAGCGGCGTCAAAGGTTAATGGTGCTTCAGATCAAGGCGATCGCGCAAAGATTTATCAAAGCACCCTATCCAACCAGAAATTTCCCTTAGAAACAGAGCGGTGCTACTGTTAGCTTTATTTTCAGTTCCAAGAGTCCTGAATTCAACCCGAAAGCGATCGCGCACGAGAGATTTAAGTGGATTCACCTCGATTTAAGTCATGCAATCAGGTGATGGAAACTCACCCAATCGGGTGAACTTTGTGGGAACAACCTGGCTGTTTGCGAAATTTCAATGACTCAGATGGATGTTTCAGAAGTACCTAATGTAAATTCTTGCAGCGATTTCCTTCAGGAGCAGTCACTCTCTATGATTCACCACATTTCTCTCCCCGCTGAAAATCCCCTTCACGTCGCCAATGTCTTTGCAGAGATATGGAATGGAAAGGTTGCCCCATTCCCACCAAATCCAGGCAGTTATATCGTTATCGCCGGCGATGAGTACGGGACGATGATTGAGATTTATCCGGTTGGTACCGAAATGATACCTGGTGAAGGTTACGAGCAGGCAGCATTCATTCAAAACGTTTTGTACTCACCGTTTACAGCTACCCATGCTGCCATATCTGTACCGACGAGCCAAGAACAGATTGAGAAAATTGCCACCCGTGAAGGCTGGCGCGTGCTGCGCTGTAGCCGGGACTCGTTTTTTGATGTAATCGAGTTGTGGATTGAGAACAAGCTATTGATTGAACTGCTACCCCCAGAGATTGCCCCTCAATACGTAGCATTTATGCAGCCACAAAACTTAGAGAAGTTGTTCTTTGCCACTGCTACAGCAGCGTGAAGCCTGGATTAGACAGGCTGGGCGTTTCCTACTCTGCCTAATTAGACAAAGTTGATTCGCTCGTTAATCTTTCAAATTCCGATCGGAAGAACAACTGAAGACCTAGAGATATAGAAATTAGATTTCTTCCGGATATAGCTACGTTGTCTATGTAAAACAAAGATTAGTTAGATGCACCCTGATGTTTACCCCTGGAGACAAGCCAGGGGTTTTTCTTTTTAAGGGGTTATTTTGACCGATTGATATTTTCCGGAGTTGGGATGCAATTCCTTGAGGCTAGCTAGAACAGATTTCTGATAACGTTTGGGGGGAGTTTGATTGAGCGTGCGTCAATGGTTTTTGTCTAACTGGCGTCGTGTTTTTCTGCTCCTCTTGTTGGGAAGTGCCGCGAGCGCTCCAGCGACGATCTACTATGTGAGTGCAGTTACCAGAAGCGATCGCTATACCGATCCTGCCCAAGTTCCGGCTGAGCGTGTCGCCATTGTTCTTGGTGCAGGCGTATTGCCCGACGGTAGCCCCACACCGATGCTAGCCGATCGCGTGGAAGCGGCTGTGCAACTTTATCAGATGGGTCGGGTTAAAAAACTGTTGATGACGGGCGATAATAGCCGCACCGACTACGATGAAGTGAGCGTAATGCAGCGCTACGCGAGCGATCGCGGTGTACCGGCTGCTGATATTACTCTGGATTATGCTGGTTTCAGCACTTATGAAAGTTGCTATCGCGCACGAGAGATTTTTGGGGTGACACAGGCGGTTGTCATCACGCAGCAGTTCCACTTGTCACGCGCCGTGTATACTTGCCGTCAATTAGGTGTGAATGCGAGCGGCTTGGGTACACCCGATTGGGGACGGTATGGAGATGGGGTGATGAAATCCTATTCGACGCGGGAAGCACTCGCGACGGTGAAAGCCGTTTTAGAGGTGAATCTTCTCCGTCCTCAACCAACTTTTTTGGGGCAATTTGAGGGAATAAAGTAGGGACAAGCAAATGTTTGTAAAGATAGTAGACTTCTTGCACGGAGTTTTTTATAAAACCGCAGAGGCAAGAAGTCTATTTGTTTTACGATTTGATTGCTGCAATGCGATCGCTTTGCAAGCTGGAGAATAAGCTTTCCCAGTCGGGATTTTGGCTATCTTCTGCCTCTTTTACCTCAAAGGTGAGATTACACGCTTTCGGTTCTTCTAGCGATCGCACGCACAATTCGGCAATATCTTCCCGGCTCACTTTGCCCCGAATATTATCACCTTGCTCGAAAATTAACGCCTTGCCTCCTGGTTCTTCCGTCAAAGCACAAGGTCTAATAATTGTGTAAGAAATACCACTTTCACGGATACTTTCTTCACCGCGCAATTTCCAAGTAAGGATTCCTCCTAGTTGGTCGTTCATTCTCACCGCTGGTGGTTCTTCCTCTAAATTAATGCCAGGACGACCAGGACGAGTCACACCTGCCGAACTGATCGTGATAAATTGAGGCATCGCGCCGCCATAAGCTTTGATAGATTCCACCTGCAAAGCAAAGCCTCCCGGTGAAAACTTCGGATTTAGTTCTCCATCGTATTCAAACTTGCTCAACATCAACTGGAACGAGCAAATTTTACTGGGATTAATTGCTTCGCCATCTTGCAAAGTTTTGGCGCGAAACACGGGAATTAACTCAGCGAAGGGAACGCGAACATCGATCCAGGTATTTGCTACGGTATCAAAAGAATAAGAATAAGCAACGCCATCCCATCTGGATTCGGTGCGGATAAAAAATTTGTAGCGTTTTCCATCGCCTCTGACACGCAATTCCACACCCTCGTATCCTGCCAAATCAATTGGAGTGTCGAAGTTGCGGGTGCGGACGGAAGCAAAACCACCAGAGTTGTCGGTTGATACGTTGCCCGCAAACAGCGCTGTGCCTTCTACCAGTTGTATGCCACTCTGGCTTACGCCACCCATAACGACATCATCCACCGCACCCCAAGTATTTTTGATGTCATCTGAAAGGTTGCTAAAATCAAATACTACTTTTTCAGCTCCCCCCTTCGTCTGAGGGCTAAAGTAGTTGGCAGCAACTTGCACTAAGTTCTGGATGCCTTGATAGTCCACGATTTCCGGGCTGTCAACGACTTCGGGCATATAAAACTTGATACCCTGATAATACTTCGCCCGATCTGGTGTATCGCCCTCGACTGGTTGCACCCGAACCCCAGTGCAACAAATTACAGCACTAACGTTCGACATCATTTCCGGCGTCAATGTTTCTGAGATGGTGATGTCTCCCTCAAAGAGTTCTACGTTGTCGCCAAGCATTTCCCGCGCTTTCTGGGTATTTCTGACGAGGGCACGCACTGGATAACCCCGTTCAACCAGTCGCCGCACGACTCGTTTACCGACACCACCCGTCGCCCCAGCAACCAGTATCACTCCCACGCGCTTTCCTCCAGTAGGTTTGTCTTGATTATCCTTGGCACGGCCTTGCAGCAACCGCTGAAGGCAGTTGAAGAAAGGAATCACCTCGAAATAGGTCAGAGTTTGCAAAAATCTGCCGAAATCCCATTTAGAGCGGTTATTTTGATTCGTCATCTTTTTGTAAAATTTACGTTTTTATCTGATTTTTCCCTTTATCTTTTTTAATAGTCAACTGACTTCAAAACAACTCTCTAATGGAGCAAGATCCTTCAGCCGTCAATGCTGAGACTCATTTACTCATCCTCGATCTCGATGGCACAGTGCGATCGCCACTCTCAAATCACAAGTTTATCCAGCGTCCCGGCGATCAGCAGATTATTAAAGGCGCTGAGGGAGCGATCGCTTACTTCGCCGCGTCTGGCTGGAAAATCGTCGGCGTAACCAATCAAGGGGGTGTCGCCAGTGGTAAAAAATCTCTGCAAAGTTGCATTAAAGAGCAGCAATACACTTTGGGATTATTACCAGAGATAGAAGAAATTTATTTCTGTCCTGACTTTGAAGGAAAAAAGTGTTTTTGCGTCACCTCCAGCGATGTTGTTAACCACAGCCAGCACTCTGAATCTGGAAAGTTTCGCAAACCGAATCCAGGAATGCTGAATTTGGCGATAGAAAAACACTTGCCAGACAAAGTGTTAATGGTAGGCGATCGCTCGGATGACAGAAATGCTGCAAAAGCCGCAGGTATCAAATTTCAGCAAGCAGAAAGCTGGAGGCAAACTTATGGCGATACTGACGTTTGAACAAATGGGGATGAGGATGCGATCGCCAGCGGACGGACGCGAATTAGACTACACTACTCGATGTGCGATCGTATCCTCGCTTTCAATCTCGCTCTGCTGGGTGAGTTAACAATTACTGTTCCAGAATCAGTTATTGCTCTTTACAGTTGTAATTGCCATTGATTTTGCTCCAGTAAATACAGATTTATAGGCTACTATTTCCTTTAGCCTAAAATTAGCTTTTTTTAACGCAAAGGCCACCAAGGTAAGCGCAAAAGTACGCAAAATTAAAGATGTAAGCTTAAGGTTTGTTAGCGCCTATGCTTCAGTTTCAGCCGCCTGGTTTTGAGCAAAAAGTCATAGAAACCTCCCTCGGTTCGATGGTTTACTATACCGCAGTAGAGGACTCGTGGTTAGGGCAACGACAAGCTGAATTGCCACCGTTAATCTTCCTGCATGGCTTTGGTGGCGGAGCTTCTGCCTACGAGTGGTCGAAGGTGTACCCGGCTTTTGCAACGACTCACCGCATATTCGCCCCGGATTTAATTGGTTGGGGAGAGTCAGCTCATCCAGTCCGAGATTATCAAATTGCAGACTATTTGAAGACGCTGACGGAGTTTATTGAAAAAATTGGTATTTCTGGAGGAGAGCAAAGTTTTACCCCGGTAAAAGTGGTGGCATCTTTGCTGACGGCGGCTTTCACTATCCGTGTGGCTATTGAACGTCCGGAGTTATTCCAATCGCTATTTTTAGTATGTCCGTCTGGATTTGCCGATTTTGGACAAGATGCTGGGCGCAGATTACCGCTTCAAGTAATTGGGACGCCGCTGTTAGATAAGCTAATTTATACGCTTGGGGCGACAAACGACGTGGCGGTGCGGAGTTTTCTAGAACGCTTCCTATTTACTAAGCAAGAACGATTGTCTGAAGAGATAGTAGAGGCTTATTTGGCGTCAGCGCAGCAGCCAAATGGGGAATACGCAGCGCTGGCATTTTTGCGGGGCGACCTTTATTTTGACCTTGCCCTGTATATTCAGCAATTGACGGTGCCAACTTTTATCCTGTGGGGTGAACAGGCACAATTTATCAGTGTGAATCTGGGCAAGCGTTTGGCTGGACTGAATCCAAAAGCAATTCGCGAGTTTCAGCCAATTGCGGGAACGGGAGTGCTACCTCATTTGGAGCAGCCAGAAGTGTTGATTGGACTGCTTCAAGGTTATTTGTCAGCAGTTAATAGATAAGTGTGTTTTTCTCAATCCGCGAGGAGAGTCTAGCTACGCGAATAGTCTTCTATTAAACGGATGCTTTACATCCTTTGTCTGAGCTAACCGTGAATTTGGGATAAGCAATGCGTTGGTGATTATATTGTTGCCAGACTTGGACGAAAACTTCCGCAATGCGGGATAATTCTTCTCGCGTTAACCCAGACTCAGCTAACTGGCTGTCTTGCCAACGAGCGCGGAGAATTTTGTTAATCATGGAGAGGGCTTGTTCTGGAGTCGCATCTTTAAGCGATCGCAATGCTGCCTCACAGGAATCTGCCAACATCATTATCCCCGTTTCTCGCGACTGAGGAATCGGCCCATCATAGCGGAAATCTTCCTCCCGCACAATTTTCGTCGGGTCTTTCTCGGCTATCTGCTGCGCTTGGTGATAAAAATAGGCAATCAACATTGTTCCCTGGTGTTCCGGGATAAACCCCTGAATTGCCTTGGGCAAACGGCATCGCCGCGCCATTACCATGCCCTCAGTCACGTGTTTTTTGATAATCTCAGCACTCTTCCAGGGGTCATTAATTTCATCATGCTTGTTGGGACCACCCATCTGATTTTCAATAAATCCTAATGGATCGTGCATTTTCCCAATATCGTGGTATAAAGTACCAGCCCGAACAAGTTCTACATTGCAGCCCAGTTCCCGCGCTGCGGCTTCAGCCAGGGTGGAAACGAACAATGTATGTTGAAAAGTTCCCGGAGCTTGAGCGGCTAAACGTTTCAACAGGGGACGGTTGGGGTTCGCGAGTTCTGCCAGCCGAATCGGCGTCACCAAGTCAAATACGTGTTCTAGATAGGGACTCAAACCCAGCGCCACAATACTCCACGCTAAACCGGAAAAACCGCATAAGGCAGCTTCTTGGAGTACGGTGTACCAAATTGAACCCGTTGCGGCACCGAGAATCAGATTTACAATCAGGTAGACAGTGCCTTGAGTTAATCCGACGCCAACGCCAAGGAAAGCGAGTTCTTCGCGCGATCGCATTTTCCCTGCCAGTAAGCTCATCATAATTCCACCCGCAGCACCCGCCACCAAACAATCCCAAGTAATGGGCAGGCTAACCGATAACACGCCACCCAGCAGTCCCACAACGGTGACACCCAACGCAGAACCGTAGAAACTGCCCACCAATAAACCAACTGCTGGCAAATTCGTATAGCGAATACCCAAACTCACTAGCACTGGCGTACTCAAAGTCAGCAGCAATATCAGCAAGTGATCTCGTTGCCGGATTTGGGGATTAAATCGCCGTTCCACCCGCCAGAACGTACACACGCCACCCGTGACCAGAATTCCAAAACCAATCAATCCAGACCAGCTAAGGCTCCGGCGGCTTAATTGAAAATACTCTAACAGCACAAAATCTGCCTGGGAGATGGTTTCACCGGCGCGGACAATCACCTCATCCTGCCGAACTGCGATCGTTTGCAGTGCCACCGCTTTTGCTGCCTGTTCTGCCAGTTGTTTCGTTTGTTCTGGATCTTCTATTAAGTTGGGGCGCAGTCCCCAGAGCAACATTTGGGTTGCCACCGGCTCAGCTTCCGGGGGAACGAGCAAATTCATTTGCACTCTCAACGCTTGCTGTAAGATACTGTCAGGCAAGCCTGGGGGAATCCCTTGGGTGAGCATCCGTTCGGCAACCTGGGGGATGCCGGTTTTTGTTTGCTGCCAAGCTTCATTTGACAAGTCTAGTAGGGAGGCATCGTAGCGCCTTTCTGGATTGCCATCTGAGAAGGCGGCGACAGCTTTGGCGTATTGCGCGCGGGCTTGGTTAATCGTGCTTATTAGGGCTAAAAAATCTTGAGGACTTGCGGCCTGGTGGTAAGCTTGGAGTTCGGCGACAGCAGGGGTTGCGGAAATATTCGATTGACCGTTGGCATCTGGCAATAACCCTGACTGGGGTTGATTCACTTTCATGTCAGTGTCCACCGCTGCCAATATGGAGCGCCACTCCCACTCCGCGCACTTGCGGAGGTCAATCTGAGTGGCAGCAGACAATATGGCAGTCGGAACCATTGGAAAAGAACCGGCTAGTTGTCGGAGGTCGTCGGCGGTACGAAGCGATCGCTCCAAATCATCGTAAACTTGTTCGGTTACGTCTTGCTGGATCGTCAAGACGGGCACGGCACCTGTGCGGGCTGCCTTCCGTTTTTCTTCTGTGGTGAAAGTATCTACGACATTAGCGTCAAAGGTTGCCCGAATCGTCTGCGGTGCTATCTTGCCGACGGCGAGCTTTGGCGCATTGTAGTAGCGCTGCCCCATTGTTCCGGTGAGGGACACCACTGCCAGCAGCCAAACAATCCGAGGACGGTTTCTGCGGTTTTGGAGAGTAGCGCCAAGACCTAATCCTAGACCTTGCCCTGGTATAGCGGCAGGCGAATCAAAAAGTCGGGATGGTAAAAGACTGCGAAGGGGCTGGTACGTCCGCCGCCATTGATCAAGCTGGTGCGTCAATGACTGAAGCGTCTTCATGTTTATAGTATGGCTGTCGTTTTAGGCGACAGGAGTGATGGTAGCGAAAAGTAGATTGGCATTCATAAAAGGCACCTTACAGCAATCTTTACCCTTAATGGCACCCCTTTGTTGGCTTCATCCTACCTTACAAAACACTGCCTAAATTGCCTATCCCCCTTGGGGGATTTATCCGATTAAATTTAATTTTCTTTGACCAGCTTAGCTTGCATGGAGTAGCGATCGCTGGTATTAAAAAAAATTAACGCCGTTGAATTACATGGGGCGCTGCTACGGCGCTGATTTGCTGGACTTGCTTTGCTGTTGAGGCATCATAAACACCAGACCAAACAGCAAGGAGATTGTCTGCTAGTTGAAACAACTGAGCATCTGAGGCGATTCCCCACTTAGGTTGATTCCAAGATAGCCGCCATCCCATAGGAATGCCCACTGTACTGTTATACGCTCCCGATAAAGCACCCGCGATCGCGCAGGTAATCGGGGGTTGGTAGCCGCTACGGGCAGCACGGGCGACACTCAGGCGAAAATCTTCTAGAGTACTGAGGAAGCAGTAAAAACCCAGAGCGATGGGGGTACTCTGAGGCTGGGCATTCCGACATAGTTGAGCGATCGCTATTTCTAAGCTCGCATTTTCTGCTAATAAAATTTGGACTTGCTCTAATTGTTGCACCAGAGGCGTCTGGGAATCTCCTAAGAAGGCAAGGGTTTTGGGAATCAAAGTAGCCCGATTGAGTTTTTCTCGAAGGCATTGAGCGATCGCGTATCCCACTGCTAACGCCCCATCTCTTAACTCTGGCTCATCTTGCCAGATGCTGACAACTTGTTCTAAATTTTGCCGCAGTTTGGCTTTATATTCATGGGAGAACAGCACAATCGGCAGTGTGGCAATAATCGCTCCTGGCGTAGGCGCGTTAGCACTGTTCGCCTCTATCTCCACAAATTTTTCCGTGAGGTGACGCCAATCTGCGAAATCGAATTTACCCCGCTCAATTAAGCTTTCTGCACCCCAAACCGCCATTTTGCCCCAGCTAGTAGGCTGCTGAGACTGTTTTTTGCTCAAAGGGGTGAAATCCCCGAATGCAGCGCCCAACAAGGTGCCGCGAAACCGACTTAACAGAGAGTAGCGCATGATTTCTATCGTAGAGGCGATCGCGACTTAGACAGCGTTCTCTCAACATCTGCCGTGCTATAGTCTACCGTCTCCCCAGTAGAATCGCATCTTCACTGAAAATTTTCTCTTGTAATGACTTCTCCTGTTTGGATATTTTTCAAAAAAGGAATGCCTATCCAAACTTCTATCGAGAAATTATAAGATGAATTGTAGTCATCGACGATATAACATCCATTAAAACTGCGAGTTTTCTTCAGGGAAATATTCCAACTCGGCGGAGAAATACTCCAATATTTAGCTTTTTCACTAGATTCGTTTTGTAAATTTGTTTTACTAATTTTATAAGGAACTTCAATAATATCGATTAAATCATAAGCATATTCATACTTGTCCAAAATACTTAGAATATCTTCCCAACTTTGAACTTTTATTTTTTTGTCAAAAATTCGTGAATTCAGCCAAGAATTACCAATTTCAACCAGTTGTTTCGCGATTAATTCTACCCGATGCTTGTCTTGCTTGAGAAACTCTAAATCTTCGGGAAGTAATACCCTGTTGGGTAGAATAGTCCAAACTTCAAAGGAAGTCTCTGTCTCTGTATCAAATGAGAAAGTAGATTTTTTTATACCTGGTATGTCTTCAAAAACTTGCACAGCACTAATGGGTGCTAGGGAGTCTAAGTATTTAGATTTAGTAGAACCTATTTCAACTTCTGGTAAATCTTTTGGGTAATTCTCCGCTAAATGATAATCTGGAGCCTTACATAGCTCTTCTGGAAGATAGGATTTTGTTGAAGTTTGCACTGCGCTTCTCCATTGGAATAATTTTTGTTTCAACAGAGTAGCAGAGCGAGTAAGACTATTCAGTGTTGCAGTTTACTAAAAAAAATAGTTTTAATTATCAAGTATTTTCATCCGCCTAAAGATAGATAAAAAAATGAATAACGAACACCAAGCGATCGCTCATCAAATTTTATAGACGGAAAACAAGTCAAGTATGGGGAAGAGAAATGCAACAACTGAAACTTAGAGTAAGATTCCCTATCTATAGTAAGAATTCAGATGCCAAATGCGCGAATTATGCTAAATTTGGTCGTCCTTCGGAATGGATATGAAAATTCTTTTTCATCGTTGCACTGGGCAGCAAGGCTCACAGCGACTCCAGATTTTAATTGTCATTACCAGCATTTTCTTCATTACCATTCCATCTGGACTTGCCCAGGAGGCTACCTCGCCAAAATCCACACCCGTAAGGATTTCAACTGAAGAACAATATTTTGCTGATGTTGTTGTCAGAGGACGCCCAGTTTTTCAAGTAGGTAGTTTATCGGGAATCAGCGCTCAAGAGCGATCGCAAATTATCAATCGGCGGATTGCCAGTATACTGCTGCAATCAGAGGCTTTGGGGCAAGTCACCGTTAAACCAGACAATCCACGGAAGATAGCCACCTTACAACTCAATAACCGAGTCTTAATGTCAGTAACTCAACAGGACGCCCGCGACTTTGGGGTGTCTGTAGAGGTGCTTGGCGAGAAATGGGCGAACCAATTAAATCAAGCTTTCAAAAAACCGCCCCTAGCCATTGATGTCGGACAGCGACTTTATCTTACGGTGAGAGATCTAGTCCGGGATGCCATCAGCAGCTTGCCCTCAATTTTAGGGGCGCTGGTCGTTGTTGGCATCACCTGGGTAGGCGCTAGAGGCGTGCGTTACATAGCTTTGAAATGGGCGCAGAAAGAGACAGAAGGCGATCGCAGCACTGAAATTCTGATGGGGCGAGTAGGATACGGTGGAGTCTGGGTTATTGGCTCCGTGATCGCTCTAGGCGTCTTGGGGCTTGACATTGGGGCCTTACTGGGGGCGTTGGGACTCACCAGCGTCGCAATTGGTTTCGCCCTCAAAGAGGTTTTCAGTAACTACATTTCCGGGATGATTTTACTTGCCGCCCGACCTTTTCGATTAGGCGATCAAGTGACGATTAAGGAGTTTGAGGGAACTGTTACCCAAATTCAACTGCGGGCAACCACTCTAAATACCTATGATGGACGGAAGGTGTATATCCCGAATCAAGAAGTTTTCCTCGCCAGCATTATCAATAACACCGCTTTCAAGCACCGCCGCAGTTCGGTTACGGTTGGCATTGCCTATGGTGCCAATATCTCTACTGCTAAACAAGTGATTACTGATGCCGTTCTTAAAGTCAAAGGCGTGCAGCCAAAACCAGTGCCAGAAGTCCTTGTCCGGGAACTGGATTCTGGAAAGGTGAATTTGGAAATCCGCTTTTGGGTGAATTCTCGGCGTTTGGAGTTTTTAGAAACCACTTCTAAAGCAAATGAGGCGATTAAAGAAGCCTTGCACAAAGCGGAGATTGAAATACCCACCGAAATTTATACATTGTTAGTACGCAAATCGCAGACTGAGGCTGATGTCTATCCCAGCGACTGGGATTCCCAGAAGCGGCTTCCGAACGGCAAGTAAGCTGTTCTAGGCTCCCAGTCTGTTAGCTCCGAATGTTAAGCTCCAAATAAAGCGCGATCGCTTTTTTACGACACCTGTGGCACCGATGGGGGTGCAGAACTGACACCGCTTCCTTTGCCTCGGTTGTATTTCAAATAAAACCCTGCCACTACTAACAAGATAATCATCAGGGTGCCAATACCGAGGGGACTGGGAAGCCAGAATACCGCCTCAACATGGTTCACTTCACCGGGTTTGAGCGTCCAAACTAACAGATGTCCTTTCTCTGAGATAACTGGGTTGAGTGCATTCTCCGCCTTCTCAACACTCCGCGCGCCCCAAGGGGTTCTCAAGCTAAAGTCCAAATCGAACAGCGAACCGGGACTAACGATAACGTTACCGTTAGTAGAAAGAACACCGAGCGATCGCAAATCCAAATCGTAGCTTAAGTGATTCCGTATCCAGAACAGGAAATTCCCCTGTCTCAGACTCAGGTGGGAATTAATCTTTGGTAAATCTGTCTCTGTCGCCGCCTGAGAACCTTTCTTTACAGGGGGATTAAAAAACTGGTTAAACTTCTCTTCCAGTTCCGCACCGCTAGCGAACGGGATTGTCACCACAACTTCCTGGTTTGAGATGCGCTTCGTTTTCCCTTGCAATTGTCGCGCCCGACGCTGAAGGCTATCTAACCATTCCTGTGCCTGATCGCTGCTCAATGCCGTCAGCTGTTCGCCCAACTTGATATGCTGGACAATCTCGCCACGGTTCGGATTCTCGAACCTCACCCCAGCATCATACTGAACGCAGCCCGACAGCAATACGACCGCTAACAGCATCGCCCAAAGAACCCGCATTTTCGGCAATACTTTACCGAAAGCACCCCTCGCACTCTGACTCAACACAGCTAACTTCACGCCTTTCTCTCCTCCTTACTTCTCTGGTTGCCTTCTCTCGTGCCGGAAGTCGTTCGTTACCCTTGCCGCGCCGCTACACCCAACTGCTGGAACAACAAACTCGGCAAGAAACTACCCCCGCCTACCCATTCCGGCTTATCGCCCAAATCCACCAAATTTTTAAACGCCTCAAAAATACTACCAGCCACCATCGTATTCTTGACTCGACCGACAATCTGACCTTTTTCTACCTTGTAGCCTAAATCCAGATTGACAGAAAACTCTCCCGCCATTTGATTCGACTGTCCAGCACCGAGAACCTGATCCACAATCACCCCCTCATCCATGCTGGCAATTAAATCCGCTGTCGATGTCTTCCCAGGCGCAAAGCAGAGATTTACTAACTCTGGGCTGGGACGCGACAAACCACCCCGAAAGCCGTTTCCTGTTGACTCACAGCCCGCCCTGGCTGCCCAGCGCCGATCCCAATAAAATTCTTTTACCGTGCCTTTCTCGATAAGCACTTTGCGACGGGTGGGCGTTCCTTCATCGTCAAAAGCACAGGCAGATGGCCCGATGCTGGGATCTTCAAATAAATTTAAGCGTTCGTCAAATAGGGTTTCGCCCAGTTTACCGACCAGAGGAGAGGCTTTTTGGACGATACTTTGACCGGAGAGAACCGTTTTAAATAGGCGTCCGATGGCACTAGCGGCAGCTCTAGGATTAAACAGAACGGGGAAAGATCCGCTCTGAATGGTCGCTGGCTGCTCTGCTAGAGCGTATTTTCGTAACAAATCTTCTAGAAGGCGATTAAAATCTGGGACGCCTTCACGGGCAATATCGGAGCTATAAACCTGGAGAAAATCTTCACCCCGTACCAAATTCCCCGAAAGGCTGGCACTGACAACTTGGCTAGTGCGCGAGGCGTAGACATCCGCACTGGTTGCAATTTTTACGTTATTTGTCCGGACGTGGAACCCCACATCTACCAGAATATCGGAGTTGTAGTCGTGGATTTGAGAAATTAAGCGATCGCCCACTTCCACTAATTCCTGGGTTGCTGGTGGCGTATATTTTTTTTCCGGTTCCGTCACCTGTACATCCGCAGCAAATTCAAACTCAGCCTTGTCGCCAATTTCTGAAGTTTGTACGGCAGCATCCACCAAATCTTCCAGCCGCGTCAAGTCTGTGGAACTGGCAAAACCCAGCCTCCCCTCGTGTAGCACCCGCAGCGCGACTCCTTGCAGTGCTTTGGTTTGCAGGGATTTTAAGCGATTGTTTTCAAACTCAACTGGTGTGTCTTGGCTTGATAGATAGTAAACCTCAGCGGAGTCGGTTCGTCCCTTCGCCAATTTCAGAATCTGCTCCAGCGTCGCATCAGTCACCATCTCAGGTTCTCCCGCTTCACCCATACCATCTTAAAGCTACCAGAGGGACTCGTCGCACTACTGCCCTAAATACCGCTGTAAAGACAGACAGGAAGTTTACCGACTGCTGCTAATTGTTCTACGACTTTTAATTGGAGAAAAATCTCCTCAACAACTCAAACAGAAGCTGGATTTGCGATTAGATGAATTTTCCCAACCTAGGAAAGCCCATCCAGTCACGCCATATTGGGCATAAAAAAAGGTTTGCGGGAAGCCAAACAAGAACCCAATCACAGATAAAATTAGCGTTCAAAAATTAAACCAAGCTAATCCACCGAGTGTCAAACCAATGGCAACCAAGGCAACCCAAATAAACAAATTGTCCTTGGTATTTACTTGGCTGAGATCGATGGGTTCCGGTTCTGGACGCTTTTGAGGAGTTTTCGTAGCACCCTGAAGATTGCTCCCCCGGCGAAATTCCGGTTCGCTGTCAGCGAGAGTTGTGAGATCGGGAATCTCTGTCAACCATTCTGGACGCCTGCTGAGTTGCGGGGCTTCCATAATGTAGAGTAAGCGACGGCTTTGCTTGCTAGTTTGTGGATCGGGATGATGTCGCAGCTGTTTGCAGAGAGCTATCGCTTCTGTTGTTTGTCCTGCTGCTTCATAAGCCGTCACCAGCCAAATCAAGATTTCTCCTCCCAATCGGGAGTTCCGCGTCACCAAGCTACTTGCCTTCTCTAAATGCTGCACTGACTGGCGGTAATCTCCACGTTCAAATGCCGCTGTGCCAGTCTGGTACTCGGTTTTAATAATGTCCTGGGTTTCTGAATTCACTTTGCCAATCGAATTTAAAGAGAACTTTTTTGTGCTTTGTACGTCATCACCGACAGCCCCTTTAAATTTTAGCGAAGCAGATTATCCTGTAATCAAGACGGCTAAAATCAATTGCCTTTGCCAGGGTTTTCGAGAGCATCGAAAGACAAAAATTGCCAGATGCCAGCTCGGAAGATTTATCGTCTGTAACGGGTGGTTTCTGTTTCGTTGTTTCAACATCACCCGTTCAGGTGAATCAACGAGGGGAATTTTCCTCGCCTTGCCAGGGTTTATCTTAAGAAGTCATTTAAACTTTCATACTTAGCACCATCCAAAAGATTAGGATGTAAAACCATGCTCAAAACCCTACCTCTGCCGTTGCATCGTTTTCATCGGTTTTGCCTTGCTACCGGCTTAGCACCCTTGACGCTGGGCATTACGGTACTAACCGGGGCGATTTCCCCAGCCAAGGCACAATTAATCATTCAGCAAGGCGTGCCTACTTATGGATTTCCCCAGCATGGAGTTCCCCAGCCGTCGTCGGGTAGCTTTGTTTATGGCAGTCCGATTCCCAGTCCGATTCCGATAAACCCAACGACGGGGATGAGCGATCGCGGATCGAGTAATTACTACCGAGTCAATCCCAATCCCTATCCGAGTTATCCCGACTATTACCAGGGTTATCCCAACTCCTATCCAAGTTATCCCGACTATTACCAGGGTTATCCCAACTCCTATCCGAGTTATCCCGGCTACCCGGTGGGATCGCACAGAAGAGTCAACAACTCGACACTGATCAACCCCACCTTAATCAATCCCCAGATTCGGGATTCTATCCTGATTAATCCAGTGATTGTGAATCCGCGAGGCAATCGCAGACGCTTCAACCAACCCAGGCAGATTATTATTCGTTAATCGCGCACGCCTAAGTCATAGACCCTAAGTCATAAACTCAGAGGCGATAATCATCGAGCCGATACCGGCGTCGGTGAAAATTTCTAATAGCAGTGCGTGGGGAATACGACCGTCAATAATATGAGTAGCCCGAACGCCTTGAGCAAGCGATCGCACGCAACATTTGACCTTGGGAATCATCCCACCGCCCACAACACCGTTCTCAATCAGACGTCTCGCTTCGGCGATATCCACTTTGGCAATCAGAGTGGAGGGATCTTTGTAATCCTGCAAGATCCCTGCTGTATCTGTGAGCAAAATCAACTTTTCTGCCCCCAAAGCTGCCGCAAGTTCCCCAGCTACGGTATCCGCATTGATGTTATAGGCTTGTCCACTGTCATCGGTTGCCACGCTAGACACTACAGGGATATATCCGCTACTGACCAGCGACTGCAAAAGCTTGATATCAATACTGTTTACTTCTCCCACAAAACCAATGCCCTCTACCCCTTCTGGACGGGCTTTGATCAAGTTGCCATCTGTGCCGCAAAGTCCAACAGCGGAACCGCCAGCACGGTTAATTAAGGAGACAATTTCTTTATTGACCCGACCCACTAAAACCATTTCCACCACCTCCATTGTGGCGGCATCGGTCACGCGCAGGCCATTTTTAAATTGGGGTTCGATTCCCAGTTTGCCCAGCCAAGAGTTTATTTCTGGACCACCGCCATGTACCACGACGGGACGCAAGCCTACACAGGATAAGAATACAATGTCGCGCATTACCTTATCTTTGAGCGAAGCGTCTTTCATCGCCGCGCCGCCGTATTTGACGACAACGGTGCGACCGGCAAATTGCTGGATGTAGGGAAGTGCTTCGCTTAGCACTCGAACACGAGTCGCTTCAGCTTTCTTGAGGTATTCGCTATCGTTAAGCATTACTTAGCAGGATGATGCCAGTTATCGTTTTCTAGAAGTTTAGTGCATACTGGCGTCTGCGGCACGATGAGAGGCGGCTGTTTCCAGATTTACTGACCGTTATTCTCTTGCTTTGGCTTGAGAACTGAGGGAATGGCTTCGATGACTTGCGTAGCAATTTGTTCGGGAGTTTGCCCCTCGCCAATGGTGATGTGCAGATCGGCTTGGGCATAGAGTGGTTTCCGTTGCTCAAAACGCTTTGGGAATTCGGTCGCGATGTCAGCATTTTTTAACAGAGGTCGGGTGGTATCGTTTTGCAAACGGGCGACTAAAAGTTCCACAGGGACATCCAGCCATACGACGAGACCGTGTTGGAGATAGCTCCAATTTTCTCGCTTCAGGATAATACCGCCGCCAGTAGCGATCGCTAACTTCGTATAAGCCGACAATTCGGACAGCACTTGGCTTTCCAGCTTCCGAAAGCTTTCTTCCCCGTCACTGGCAAAAATCTCATTAATCGATTTTTTGGCAACTTGCTCAATCACCGCGTCGGTATCGAAAAAGTGATAATCCAGATGCTGTGCCAATAAGCGTCCTACGCTTGTCTTTCCCGCACCCATCATGCCAATGAGATAGACATTGATGCCCTTGAGTCGGTCGCGTAGTTTCTGATTGCTTTTTTCCATATTTACAATTGCAGGAGCGATCGCTGTCCTAGTGTAACCATCAACAGAAGAAATTAACTCTTTCACCTACATATCAAATTTCCCGGTAGCTATCTTTATCCAAGTCTTCCAGCGACGATTGCCACTTTTCTACCAATCCTCCGCGCACGCTGCTTCTCACCCAAGGATGCAGATCGTAGCGGGGACTGCCTAGCTCATCTTGTACGTCTTCAATCAAATACCATCGTCTCAGATCTGCCAGTGCCGCATCCAACTCTGAATCCAACAATTCCCCAACTTGAGACAACTCGGCTCTGCTAACCGTTACATCTACCCCGCCCATATAACGCAGTACACTTTTTGCTGCCACATTGATTCGCTGCCACGCTGCCTCCAGACAGAAGCGGTAGAAGGTCTCAACTTGTCGGCTGGCAAGCTTTAATTCCGACAAGATTGGCTCAAGTGCTTGATCGTGGAATACTCGCCCAGCCAGGAAATGCAGTGCTAAGGGTGCGCCACAAGACAATTGATGCATTTGATAAAGCTGTTCGTTGCTTGCCTGCTTGATTACCGAAATGTTGTTGTATTTTGCCTCATCCTCCAACAATTTAGACGACCATCTTTCTTCGAGTCCTGGGATTTCAATTAATCTTACATAGGGAGGTTTAGTTCGGTGTCGGCTGGTAATCAGTGCCCGACTGGGGTTGAGCATTTTGATAAGGTTCGCCAGAATATCTTCAACTTGTGCGGTCTCCGCATTATCCAAGACGACAAGCAATTTCTCTGCTCTCAAACGCTGGTGAACTCGCTCAGGGGGACAATCCAGTTGATGCGCAATTTCATTTAAAAATTTCTTCCACGTCAGCGCCTCAAACTGCTTTTCCTGGCTGATGTAACCATCCACCCACTCACTTTGCCTCGCTGTCACCCACACCACATCCGCGAACAGATTTCTGTCGAGTGCTTCTTTCGCAATTTGGCTGGCAGCTTCAGATTTGCCATACCCTGGACTGCCGCTGAGGGAAAAAATAGAGAGTTCGGCGGGATCGTCTAGGCGGTTCAATACTTCTTGAATGAAGCTTTCTCGCCCCCACACCATTCGACATCGCGGATTAGGGATAAACAAGCCCCACTGGCGTTTTTTGCCCCGCTCTAGTGGTGCTTCGGCTGGGGCGTTGAGGGTTCCATTCTCCTCCCAGCATCTTGTACCAGGAGTAGTAGACAAGGAGTCTTGAGGAACGACCTGTTCCCCGATTGGACAGGATAGCAAGCTCTGAGAATTGTCCGGAGCATTCTTAGAAAACTCGCTCCATTCATCATAGGAACAGTTCAATAACAGATGACATAAGCCATTGGCAATCCGATACTCGCAGGTTTGGCGGCTCTCCGAGTTCAAAATTGCTTGTAAAGCTTGGCGGGAGGGTTCAAGTGTATTGAGTTGTTTCCGCCACGCACTCAAAAATTCTTGCATTAAGGCACGCTTGCCTTCAGGCTTGTACTTTCTGTTGAATTCTTCGTGTAGCTTTTTCTTTAAGCTTGCGGACAAAAAAACGTTACTGTTATCTCTTCTGAGGTCAAATCCACCAGCCATATAGATACCGATAGACCTTTTTGCGTATTTCTGACAAAATTTGGAGCTTTGTATCAACAAAATCCTGCAAACTATTAACTTGAGCAACCAACTTGGCTTTGAATTACTTTGAAATTACCCTATAATTGCTTTGTTTCAATTTCAGTAATGTTACGGTTGCCTAATAAGGTTAAATTGTGAAGCACGGTAATCTCACTTAGGATCATCAAAGTTGGGTGTTCTACCATGAAAAATAACCTCAGCAATATCCGCGAAGTCGTCCAACACGCTTTGAGTACAGGCTACTTAACTGTTGCAGCCGAAGAACAGCTGCGGAGACTTTTAACAACTAAGTATGGATTAGAAGACTTCAACGCTTTTATGCAGTTGCAGCAAGCTGCAATGCTGGGTCAAGTGAGGCAAGAGTCCCGCGAACTCGCCCTTTCTCAGCGACTTTCCTGTGGGAGATGCTAGCGGCTAAGCCAAGCATTGGCAAAAAATCGTCCTTTCCAGCCCTTTGTTAACCCGGTAATGTTAACCCGGTAAGGTTAGACGACGGTTGGTTTCGTATCTCCCAGATGGAGCGTTAATTAGCCCCAAGCTTAATAAAAGAGCCACATCTTTAGTCGTCATTTCTTCACAAATCTGCTCAACTAATTTGTCAGCGAGATACGCCCTGACAACAGGTGGCAAGGTGAAATTATTCGAGGTTTTTTCAATCAGCGATCGCCGTCGCAAAGATTCCATTGCTTCTAGCTGCTGCCGTTTCGATACTCCCGGCACCACCTCGTCTCGCAAGGAACGTATAGGAATTAACTTGTGACGAATTGCCAGCCAGTACATTACTTTTTTTTCTAAGTCCGAGAGGCGATTGAACTGCCGATCTAATAGATCTCGGATATCCCCAAAGACAACCAACCCTTCTGCTAAAAAGTCGGTGATATTTCCGTCAAAGACATCTTGAATCGTCGTTGCTACAATTTTCAGGACTAGCGGATTTCCCGCATAGCGGTTGATCAGGACTCTACATTCTTCGGTTGAGCCAACTAAACCTTTGAGTTGCAGTAACTCTTGTCCATCGGATGCTGACAACCCCCTTAGTTCTAAGGAACGAATGGGTAAGTTTTCCCCTTCTAAGGATGCAATTTCTTTCGGTTTCTCCCGACTGGTGAGAACCAGACAGCTAGGATGGCGTTCTTCTCCCAGACGTCGGAACAGTTCCCCATATCCCTCATATTCGGGACGATAGTATCCAGCGTGTTGGATAGGAGATAAGACTTCCTCTGCTCGATCGAGGATGATCAGACAGCGATGCGATCGCAGATAAGCCATCAGTAGGGAAATTCCCTCGTCTGCGGTTGCGTCACCGATGATTTCCTGTCCTTGAGACAGAAATTGAACCAAGTTTGCCACCAAATCTTGAACTGATGGAGCATGACGTAGCGATCGCCAAATGACAAACTCAAAATCTTGCTGAATCTGTTCTGCTAGCTTTACAGCAAGAGCAGTTTTCCCGATTCCCCCTATCCCCAACAATGCCACTAAGCGGCAGCTGTCGTGGACAATCCACTGCTCTAAGGTTGCCAGTTCTTCCTCGCAACCGTAGTAAGCTGCTACATCAATCACTTCTTCCCAATCCTGGGAAGCGATCGCCGTCCCGATGGCAGATGTCTCAGCTTGACCGTGTTCGGATACGTTAGCGGAATCTATTTTATATCCAGCTTTTGAGAGCAAGTTGGTGACGCGGCTCCAGTTCTTGATTTTTATAACGTCACCCGTCTGGCGAATCAGGAGTTCTTGAATGTATTTGTACAGCCCATTCGATAAGTAAACTCTAACGGCACTGCTAGTGCGACTTTTGTAGACAGTGTCTGCTATTTCTGCTGGACTATAACCACACAACAATCCTCTTAAGAATTTCTTCTCAACTGGCGTCAAACTCCTTCCTTTGGCAGATGCTAAATCTAGATAAAGCTTCTCCAAATGCCAATTATTTGCTGCTTCTGTAAACTCGTCGTCCTGCCGCTCAACAGTTGATACCATTCTCTCGCGTTGCTAACCTCAATAAAGGCTGTCAACGCCTGATTCTAACGGATTAATTATGAAATCCTAACGAAGTTACGATGAAGTTCTAACGAATTTAATAACGATTGTTAGATGAAGTTTCTTTAATATTTTGGCTATCCTTAAATTTTAGGGAGACTTTATCTAACTTTCATCTAAAGTTCATTAAAATTTCACAGTCTTTGAGAGGGAGAAAAGAGGTGAAGCGATGGTTTTCCTAGGTTTTAACGGCATTACCTTACCCTGCGGCTCAATTATATTGCCCTGCCTCAGAAAAGGCATCCGTAAATTAACTGAAGTGAATTCCCTATTTCAAAACCTAATGGTTTCTCCTGGTATTGATTGAGTTGGTGAAAAATTATGATGCTCATCCGCGAACTTGTCGAACAAGCACTGACTATTGGATATTTAACCGTTGAAGCTGAAGATCAACTGCGACAGTTATTAAGAAAAAAGTATGACAATGAGGATTTTAATGCCTTCATGACCTTGCAGAAAGCCGCAATGACAGGTCTTGTCAAGCAGCAATCGCGCGAACTGATGCGGTTATAAGTAGTAGTTTAGAGTTAATTCTTGGGGTTAATGACTTGAGCATTCAGGAGTCAAAATAATAAAGCGTGTGAATGCTTCCCCGGAGAGGGGTTGAGGGAAACCCTCGCAAAAAAAAGTCACCCTCTAGGCTTATCGGTTCTTCCAATCAGTGTCAAACTCGTCGTCCTCGTCTTCAAATCCCCAGTCGTCCTCATCCGGATTGGTTTTCCGTACAGGTTCAGGTTCCTGATAGGGCGGGGTAATTACCCGGTAACTGGCATCATAAACGGCTTCAGTTTTTCCCACCCCAGAATTGCGCGGTTCCCGGTAACTGTAAGAATAGACGGAACCCGATCGAGAGGCGCTTTTCGGTTCTTGCTGACGCTCGTAGGTTGTACGTTCTGCTACAGATTCTTTTGCAAACGGTTGTCGGCTTGGAGTGCGATCGCGTGGTTCCTCGGATTCATCCCCCCAATCATCATCCTCCGCAACCTCCTCTTCCCAGTCATCTCCATCCGCATCGGTATTCGTTGGCTCTGGCGGAGGGGGAGGGGTGTAACTGGTTTGTTGAGTGGTAGAGGTTTGTTGAGTGGTATAGGTAGATTGGGCAGTTTCACGCCGCGACTGGTTGGAACGAGGGGGTTCTGTGGCTTCTAGTTTGCGGATGCGTGCTTGTAAGGGACGCCGTTGCAGATAGCTCAACAATTGCAGGAAACTGCCAGCCAGGGCACCCGTTGCGATCGCTGCCAAAATCCAAACCCCTACAGGTAGCGCTTGCGTTTTAGCACCCAAAAATACCAGCGCTAGCACCGGCGACAAATTTTGTAAAGCAAGTAGTGCTACGGACCCTAGCACCAACATCAGCAGTAAAATCCGAATCGCAGGCATAATCTATTAAAAATTAAAAATTAAAGCTTAAAAATGCAGAATTTCTTCTTGTATTTTCAATTTTACATTTTTAATTTTTCATTTTCCTTCCCATCGGTTAATCGGGATACAGTCAATATCTAGCTGATCTAAGGCACGCGCCACCACAAAGTCTACTAAGTCTTCAATTGTTTGGGGATTGTGATACCAAGCAGGAATTGCTGGGACAATTCGGGCACCTGCTTCTGCCAAAGCCGTCAGGTTACGCAGGTGAATCAAGCTAAAGGGCGTTTCGCGGGGCACAAGAACCAGTTTCCGCCCTTCCTTGAGTTGGACATCTGCTGCTCGCTCCAAAAGGTCGGAACTTAAGCCAGCTGCCAGTTTCGCCACCGTACTCATACTACACGGCATAATCACCATCCCTAGGGTGCGGAAGGAACCACTGGCAATATTGGCTCCCACATCGCCCCAAGGATGGCAGTAAAGTTTACCCTGCGTTTCGACTCCAGCTTGCTGTCGCCAAAATATTTCCTGTGCCACTGCTTCTACAGGCATCCGGATATTTTGCTCTGCCTGCCAAACCATGTAAGTAGATTTGGAGGCAACCAGTTCAACGCTGTACTCAGCTTGGAGCAGAAATTTTAAGGCACGCACGGCATAAATTAAGCCAGAGGCACCCGTGATGCCGAGGATAAGGGGTTTGGTCATTGGTAATGGGTAATAAGGAATTAGCTAAACAGTTAATGGCTCATGGTTGTTGAACACACCATGAGCCATTAACGATTAGCTATTCATCGAATTCAGGATCGACAGAAGAATCTGCTTCTATATCCTCATTGCTGGCTTCGCTACCGCCGCCGACAATGACCAAGTCAATTTGCTGACGATAGTAATCAACGCTCTTAACTTGGACTTCCACGCGATCGCCTAGACGATAAGAAACGCGGCTTTTCCGTCCAACCAGGCAAGCATGACGCGAGCGAAACTCGTACCAGTCATCTTTAAGAGAGCTGACGTGTACCAGTCCTTCCACTAGCAAGTCTTCAATTTCCACAAAGAACCCGTAAGACTGGACGCCGGTAATTAAGCCCTGGAAGACCTCTCCCGTGCGCTCCTTCATTAGCTCGGCTTTTTTGAGTCCTTCCAGATCCGCTTGTGCATCTGAAGTCAGCTTTTCACGCTCGTTGAGATGCACAACGATACCCTGTAGCTGGCTTTCTAAATCTTCTTGCACGTCTGGTGGCAAGACATTCCAGTTGATATTGCCCTGGGCGGAACTATGACGCAGATTCACGCTTTCTTTGGCGCGAGTGGTTCGGCGATCGCGTCCTTTCTCAAAGACGGCAAGCAATACCCGTGACATCAGTAAATCTGCGTAGCGTCGCAGCGGTGAGAGACAGTGGGTGTAGGGGCTTTCGTCCTCGCCTATCCCTAAAGCCAAACCAAAGTGAGAGCCGGGAGCTGTACTGTAACCACAGGGTCTCAGGGTGGACTGCAACAGATACATCAAGACTCGCTCTGACTGGGATTGAGCGAACATTTGAGTAAAACGTTGATAATCCCGTGATGTCACCGCTTCTTCCTGCTCTAGGCGCAGTTCCATGCCCAGATTACTCGCCAACTTCATCAATTCCTGCACATCCTCCGGGTCTGGAGAAGGCTGAATGCGATACGTTGCAGGCAGAAAGAGTGCTTGCAAATGGGTTGCGATCGCTTGATTTGCCAGGAGCATCAACTCTACGACTAGAGAACGCACTCCTCCCGAAAATACAATCGCTCCTAGGATGCCTTCATCGTTGTAGGGCAATTGAGTACCGGGCAGATTCAGTTCAAATCCTCCCCTCCCTAGGCGCTGTGCTTTCACTGCCGGACTCAGCTCGTAAAACAACTGACTGAGCATTTCAAACACTGGCGCTTCGGCATCTTGATGACGCTCTAAAATTGCTGTCGCTTCGTCATAACTCAGTTGGCGATCTACTTGAATCACCGTGGGTTGAATCTCATATTCCACCATTTGTCCGGTGGCGGAATCGAGAGTTAACAGTACCGAAATCGCTAAGCGAGCTTCGCCGGGTACCAAGGAGCAGCGACTGGCAACAGCATCCGGTAGCATTGGCAGCACCATGTCTCCCAGATAGACGGTGTTTCCCCGCTTGCGAGCTTCCCGATCCAGCGCTTCTTGTGGCTCGATGTAGTGGGCAACATCCGTGATGTGGACGCCCAACTGCCACAGTCCAGCCTCTGTTTTGTTAAGAGTCAGAGCGTTTTCTGTGACGTGCTGAGCCGTTTCGTTCTCACTTCTCGCTCCTG
Source organism: Trichocoleus sp. DQ-A2 (assembly GCF_039961915.1). Classification (NCBI taxonomy): domain Bacteria; kingdom Bacillati; phylum Cyanobacteriota; class Cyanophyceae; order Leptolyngbyales; family Trichocoleusaceae; genus Trichocoleus; species Trichocoleus sp. DQ-A2. The sequence continues at coordinate 182,374 of NZ_JAMPKD010000006.1, read as the reverse complement.
AAGGTTCAGGAATAAAGGCAAGAGTTAACAAATTCCGCAAATCCAGCCGGTGCTTGAAATCTTTTTGACTCGGCTGTTTGGGCAATTCCTCTGCGGCTCTCAGCACCTCAGCCGGAAAGTTGCGAGGTAAGTCGTGCTTGCAACAGACAATATCCGTGTCTGCGGCGGCTTCTGCATTACTGCCGAGAATGCGAGCGACTTTGCCAATCGGTGGCTGCGATGCCAGGGGATAGCGCAAAACTTCGACGTGAACCAGGTAATCGACGGCTTCCGCCAAGTTTTGACCGTTCGGATGCAGATTCAGTTCAAATAGCAGCCGATCGTCTAGGGGGACGGCTCTAAAGCCGGTTTCGACTTGCTTGACTCGTGCCAAGACCGAGGGATTGGCTCGTTCTAGAATCAGGCGCACTTCCCCTTCGGGAGAGCGTTTGCGGTTTCCTTCTTTAGTGACTTTGACGAGAACGCGATCGCCATTCCAAGCGGTACTCAGATGGCTCTCTCGGACGTAAATATCCTCCGCTCCTTCTACCTCCTGAATGGCAAAGCAAAATCCTTTACTCGAACAGCGCAGTTTGGCTTCGACGACATCTTCTTCTTGGACGCGCCGATACTTACCGCGATCTTTGACCAAAATGCCAATTTTTTCTAAGGCATCCAAGGCAATTTGTAGTTTAGTTAAGCTCTCTTCATCCTGGCAACGCAGTTTTTTTTCCAGAACCTTAGGAGCGACTAATTTGTCATCTGTGAAATTAGAAAGTAGTGTAGCGATTGAAAATTCCATGCAGCTATGAGTTTGCCTCCACCATAAAAACAATTCTGTTTGTCTACATTTGTCAGCTGATAGAGACGAGCTAACCTTATCTCTACAACAGTTGCTTCTTTCTTCTTGCCGACTACTGACTGTTGACCGCTGACGATTGAAAGCGATTTTTCTCCTTGTTATCCTGACGCCATGCTTGGAAAGCATGGGTATTTTTACCCTGATGTGGCAGCGCCAAATTCGCCGCGTTTTTAACAGATGTCTCGCTACTACCTGGGTGGCGCGTTTCTCACCCTACAGTATGCGAAACCTTGTCATCGTCATCGAACGCGATGCTCTAGCCTTCTTAGCGCTACACGAGGAGATGCATATCGCGATATACGCTATGCGAGGAGTCGCAGTTAATCGCGGCATACACTACGCGAGCGGAAGATTTTGGACTATCGATTTTAGACTTTGTAAACAAACAAAATTTTGTCTTTTTACAGATTTTGGACAACAGACAGCTGCGTTTGGTAGTCTCTAGTCCACGGTTGGTCGTCTTTAATCTACAGTCCACAGTTGAGCGTCAAGGGAACATCGTCAGGCAACCATCCCTCCTTCAGCCCGCCTTTGCGAATATCAAGCAGATGTCCCGAACAAGAACTCTGGATGCAACCAGCGACTGGCAGCAACCAGTGCTTTCTCTGTTCAGGTGCTTGACGACAAAAGCGACGACAAGCACTTTGTCTGACTGCCTTTTCTCAAGCCAACCACTGTGAAACGGACTCGGTCACTTGCGAGCGTAGCGGGCAGTAGCGAATGGTTTTATACCATACCGATGAACAGTCTCTAATTATTTTAGTTTCTTGCGGTACCTTCTCTAAAATCGTTTTTCAGGGGGCGTACTATACTTAACGTTGATGGGAGCCAAAAAACCCGACTAGGTTTGGGTGGCGTGGAGTATTATGTTTTCTCAATTCCGAGTTCGTTATCCCTTAGGCAGCCTGACCACGGAGTTACTAACCATTCATGAAGGAAAGTACGTGGTCAAAGCCGCTGTTCAAGTCGAAGGTGTAATCCTGGCGACAGGTTTGGCAGCAGCCGGTGAGATTGAGCTGGCAGAAGACAAGGCAACAGCCAGAGCGTTGAACTGTTTGGGAATTCCGGCTGGAAGTTCTACCCAAAGTAACGCGCCTGTTACGCAGTCTGATGCTCAGATTACACAGACTGTTGCGGTTGAGGTGCCAGTGGGGGTGATCGCAAACCCCAGACGCGAAACGGTCATTCCGTCAGAAAGCCCCTCGCAGCCAAGCCCAAATCGGCTGTATTCCGATCCAGTCAGCTTCAATGATATGGCTGGAATGTCCTTCTCAGATCGGGGACAAAAAGAAGCTGCTTCACCACCTCCCGTCGTGCTATCGAATCAGGATGTCCCGTTTGCAGAAGAGTATTCCCCTGCCCATACTGAGCTTTATGGGGATGATGCTGCGATCGAGACACCCGAAGAAATATCGGGAGGCTTGTTTAGCAACCAGCATAATCAGTCAATGCCTGCATCGCCTGGTTATCACGCTAGCGAAGAGATCATTCAGCCAAGTCCGATGGATATGACTATCGGTAGCACAAGTTCTGCTGCTGAGGAGATGGACTTATCCGAAGCGATGGCTAGAACGACGGTAGAAATTAAGCGTTTGCGCTGGACTGCTGAGCAAGGAAAAGATTATCTGAAGCGAACCTACGGTAAGCGAGGTCGTTCGGAGCTGAATCAGGAACAATTGCTGGATTTCCTGCGCTATCTTGAATCTCTCCCAACACCGGAAAAGTAACTGAGCAACATTGGCAATAAAAAATGAGGGAAGCTCCATTTTTTATTGACGGGATGTGTAATTTTCTGTATTTCTCCCTCAATCGATCGGGAGCTAAGGATCGTGGATTGATTAACCTCCTATTTTTGCGTAGTAGGGGCATGGCATTGCCATGTCCCTACAAAACGTGAACGAGCGTAAGTTATTTAATCTATGTTCCTGAGGGGATCTCACAGCATTTGCTTGACTCGATCCTCCCAAGCCCCGCTCGATGGAGGGGCTAACCAGAAATTGCACGTCCGTTAACTTTTAATTCTCTATACCGCTGCAACGGCTGTGCGGGTAGCAGAGGGGCTGCGTTTAATCACCTGATCGATCAAACCGTAGTCCTTGGCTTCCTCTGCCGACATAAAGAAATCGCGTTCGGTATCTTCCTCAATCCGCTCGATGGGCTGACCTGTGTGTTTAGCCAGATATTCGTTCAGCTGTCTTTTGTGGTACAGGATTTCCTTGGCTTGAATCTCAATATCGGTGGCTTGACCTTGAGCGCCGCCGAGAGGCTGGTGGATCATGATCCGGGAATGAGGCAGACTCATCCGCTTGCCTTTAGCTCCCGCGCTGAGGAGGAAAGCGCCCATACTAGCGGCTAATCCGAGGCAGATGGTGCAAACATCCGGGCGGATTTGATTCATCGTGTCAAAAATGCCCATACCTGCGGTGACGGAACCACCGGGAGAGTTGATATACAGGTAAACGTCTTTCTCTGGATCTTCAGCGTCTAGAAACAGCAGCTGAGCCACGATTAAGTTGGCAAGGTCGGAATCAACCTGTTGTCCCAGGAAGATGATGCGTTCCCGGAGGAGCCGGGAGTAGATATCAAAGGCACGTTCGCCACGACCTGATTGTTCGATAACGGTAGGAATCATGGAGTCTGCTTTTTCGGGTGATTTTTCTTAATTTTAGCGATTGTAGGAGAAAGTACCGGGTGCTGGAAATACTACCGATACAACCCTAGCGAGAAGGTGCGCTTGCAGCAGGTGGATTGGGCTTGTCGGCTGGAATGTAGAACATCAGGGAAAACCCGTCGCTAACACTGAAAGGGTAGGCGTATTTTGTCGTTGTGTCCTCTGGGGTTCGGTTTTTCAACAGCGATCGCATCTTGCTGGTTGTCTTCGTCAGGAAACAATCGCCCAACTGGGTGAATCAATGGGACGAAGTGCGATCGCTATAGCAAATCGTACTGTTAGAACTATTCGGGGATGGAGGGAACCGAGTCATGCCTAAAAGACTTCTGCAAGCCGCCACGATCACCTTGTTGCTCAATGTAATCGCAGCACTAAGCGTCCCAACCACAATTCAGACACCGCGATCGCTCTCAACTGCTCAACCCAACGCTAATGGGGAGTTGACTGGATCGACTTCTGTACAGATGCGTCCTTATTAACAAAGGAGTTGCTCGATATGACCGTGCAATTTAAAGATTTAGAAGCGATCGCTCAACAGAAGATTGACTTAACGCCAACAGCAGCACTGGCTGCACAGACACGGCAATATCAGGATGTACCTTTAGAAGAAATCTACGATTTACTCGAAAGTGTCACAGAACCTTTTACCGTGTTAGCGGATTCTCTTCCTACACCACTCCAACAAAGTGCCCGACAAGAAATTGAGTTTTTTGTCTGTTTGTACCAACAGCGCCTCGATCGCCCCCTCCATCAATCAAGCCAGAGATAGGATGCTTTAATTGATGGAAGTTATTGGTAGGCGCGGTAGCGAAGCGGTGTTGCTCTTAGCACGCTCCTAGCACCCCTGTCCTAGCGCTCTAGTTGCTCGCTTGGATAGGGGCGGCATCTATAATCTACGCAAGCTAGAGCAGTTGGGGCGCTTTTCTTTTTCTCGTCCCTCTGCTTCCCGTGAACCAGGCAATGTTATTCAAACCCAAAGACATAAAGAACGCTAAGAAAGGAAAGAAACTAATTTTGTTATAAACAAGGATAAAATCTCTATATATCAATATCAAACTTTGTTACGAAAAGAAGTTGACTTGAACATGAAAAAAAGCATTTTTCTATTTTTGTTATTAGCCTTGGGTTCTTTTTCAGTAGTTTATTATTACTGGAAACAGGCGACCCAACTTCCTGAGTGGTACGTTACCAAAGAAAAAACTACAAATCCTCAAGTTAGGCAAATTAACTTTCGCAATGAAGCTGAAGTCCAAACAGTCAAAGACAGATTGCAAAGAAATGTTGATGCCAAAATAGAAAATAGCATTGGGGCTAGCCAAGGATTGCCAACAAAACTAGGCAGACGCGATGGAGGTGATGAAAAAACTGCTGTTGATAAAATTACCGAAAACCCGCAAGCGGAATTAGGCACTCAAAATATAGAAATTGATTTGAGCGAACATGAAGTTAATGATTTGGTAATTTCAACAATTGCTAAAGATAAAAATACCAGTAAGTTACTGGCATCTACCAAGGGCCTCAATACAACCATCAAGAATGGTCAGGTAGAAAGCGGGGTTGTATTCAATGTCTCAGAAGTTCCCAAAGAAGAACTGAATCAACAAGAGAAAGAATTGTTGGAAAAAGTTATAAAAACATTCCCTTTTTTAGAAGAGAAAGAAGTTTATATTGGTGTGGAAGGTAAGCCAAGGGTAGAAAATGGGCAATTAAAACTTGAAGAACAAACAAAAATAAAAGTGGGGAATTTGAGTTTTACGACAGCAGAACTTTCCCAGCGGCTGGGAATTCCTCAAGAGAAAATTGAACAAAGATTGAAACTGGAACTGGAATTGGGACGTTTAAAAATAAACGATATCGAAATTAAAGAAAATAACGCTTCGCTCAAAGGTTCGGTTAACTAATGTACTCACCCAGCCACGATTGACCAGAATCTAGCGTGGGATGGAGCGATCGCTCCATTCATCACGCTAAACTGCTAGGGGTGAAAACGTACTCATATCGAGTTCTGCTATTAGCCCCATGACCAATCGCCTCAATCAAGCTGAAAGCCTGTACCTCCGCAAACACGCTGAAAATCCCATCGACTGGTGGCCTTGGAGTGAAGAAGCCCTAGAAGCTGCCAAGCGGGACAATAAGCCAATTTTCCTATCGATTGGCTACTCCAGCTGCCACTGGTGTACGGTGATGGAAGGAGAAGCGTTTTCCGACCAGGCGATCGCAGACTATATGAATGCCAACTTTATCCCGATCAAGGTAGACCGGGAAGAACGACCTGACATTGATAGTATTTATATGCAGGCGTTACAGATGATGGTAGGTCAAGGCGGTTGGCCCTTGAATGTCTTTCTCTCTCCTGAGGATCGGGTGCCGTTTTATGGCGGTACATATTTTCCGGTAGAACCGCGCTACGGGCGTCCCGGATTTTTACAAGTGCTACAAGCGATTCGTGGTTACTACGATACAGACAAAGCGAAGTTGCACGCGGTAAAAGAAGAACTTCTGGGTCATCTCCAGCAAGCAGCCATTCTGCGACCAAGTATGGGGACGGGTTTAAAACCTGCCTTGACCAACAAGGATTTGCTACAGCAGGGGTTAGAAACGAATACCGGGATAGTGGCTTCTAGCGAACATGGCGCTAGTTTCCCAATGATGCCCTATGCCGAGTTGGCGCTGCGAGCAATTCGATTTAATTTTGAATCCAAATACGACGCCAAGCAGGCGTGTACCCAGCGCGGTTTAGATTTAGCACTGGGCGGGATTTACGACCATGTAGGCGGCGGTTTTCACCGCTACACGGTCGATCCGACTTGGACGGTACCGCATTTTGAAAAAATGCTCTATGACAATGGTCAGATCGTCGAGTATCTGGCTGATTTGTGGAGTGCTGGGATACAAGAACCGGCATTTGAAAGAGCGATCGCAGGCACATTTCAATGGCTAAAGCGAGAAATGACGGCACCGCAGGGTTATTTCTATGCTGCCCAAGACGCAGATAATTTTACCCATCCAGAGGAAGCAGAACCAGAGGAAGGGGCATTTTATATCTGGACGTATCCTGAAGTAGTCGAATTGCTGACTCCAGAGGAGTTAGAGGAAATTCAACTGCAATTTACCGTGACGCCGGGGGGCAACTTTGAAGGTCTCAATGTCTTGCAGCGCCGCCATCCGGATATTTTGAGCGAAACAGTAGAAAAGGCACTCGCAAAGCTATTTGAAGCACGTTACGGTACGTCTCCCACTGCCCTAGAAACCTTTCCTCCCGCCCGCAATAACTACGAGGCAAAAACTGGCAACTGGTCGGGTCGAATTCCGCCAGTGACGGATACTAAAATGATTGTGGCTTGGAATAGCCTGATGATTTCAGGGTTAGCCAGAGCTTACGGAGTATTTGCTAAGGAAGAATATCTGTCTTTAGCTGGAAAAGCAGCTAATTTCATTTTGGATTGTCAGTGGGTGGAGGGGCGCTTCCACCGTCTCAACTACGACGGAAAACCTTCTGTACTGGCGCAGTCGGAAGATTACGCTTTGTTTATTAAAGCGCTGCTTGATTTGCACCAAGTAACTCACGCTAGTTTCTGGATGGAGAAAGCGATCGCCCTTCAAGAAGAATTTGACGAATTCCTCTGGAGTGTGGAACTGGGTGGATACTATAACACCGCCAGCGATGCCAGTAGCGATCTGTTAGTGCGGGAACGCAGCTATGTAGATAATGCCACCCCAGCGGCGAATGGGATTGCGATCGCTAACTTAGTGCGTCTGGCTTTACTCACTGAAAATCTTACCTATCTCGACCGCAGCGAACAAGCTTTGCAAGCCTTCAGCAGTGTGATGCATCAGTCACCTCAAGCTTGTCCGAGTTTGTTTACCGCCCTGGATTGGTATCATCACTGTACACTGGTTCGCACTACTATCGACCACCTAACTCCTTTAGTTGCTCAATATCTGCCTACAACAGTATCGACGGCGGAGTCGAATCTGCCATCAGGTGCGGTCGGGTTAGTTTGCCAAGGACTAACTTGTCTGGAACCGTCCCAAAGTCGCGACCAAATGTGGGAACAAGTGCAGCGAAGTCAAATTCGCAATTAAAAGTACCAAGTTAGAAATTAAAGAGGTAAGATTTAATTCTTCTTTTTTAATTTCACCTTCGGAATTGGCTTTAGCGATTAGCCGCAATTTATTTTAGGATGGTGCTTCACAAATCATTTAGGGCTGCGATAGCAATCCTATTTTAATTGTGAGATGCTAGATTTCCGAATCCCCGACTTCTCTCAGCCGTCGGGGATCTTGCCTTTACATACAATTATTGAGGGCTACGATATAGACTTTTTATTTTATTTTTGTTAAAATAAAATCGATAAGGAAGAACTAGCTTTTAATATTTAAATCAGACATATTTCTATTATTTAAGGATACCTTGGGCAGCCTAATTAAGAAAGTCATATTAAATAAAAATTTTGCGCGATCGCCTGCAAGCCGTTATCCCCACTCGTAATTAAAAATGTAAGGGTCAGCAGATTTGCACAACTAATCTAACGGTTGGTTGCGATTAGTTATTAGCTCTGAATTATCACCAATAACTAATGACAGCTTCAACATAGGTTTCTTTACGCTCTCCTACTTAATTTTTAATTTCAGAAGGTGGAATTTTCTCAAGGCTAATTAAGGCTTCCATCACTGATTTCACTACAGGTGCGGCTACGGTGGAACCATAGACCTTGCCCTTCGGTTCATCGACAACAGCTAGAACCACATAGCGGGGAGCATCAACCGGAAAAATGCCCACAAAGCTAGTGATTCTGGCAGAGCTAGAATATCCCCCAGTAGCGCTGGCTTTCTGGGAAGTGCCCGTTTTCCCTCCTATTCGATAGCCTGGGATTTGTGCCGCTTTCCCCGTCCCCTTCGTAACGACTGCTTCCATCATTTCTAACACCGTCTGAGTCGTCGCTGGGGAAAAGACGGGGCGCGGCGTGGGTAGCGTTGGCTGCCAGTACATCTGCCCTTGGGAGTCGATTAGCCCCCGGACGAGATGAGGAGTCACCAGTTTGCCGCCATTGGCGAGAGCAGCGTGCAACTGAGCCAGATGGATAGGGGTGAGGGAAAAGCCCTGACCAAAGGAGGTGGTAGCGGGTTCAATTCGAGATGACGTAAACTGCTCTTGGCTTTTCATTTGTCCGGGTGATTCAAAGGGCAGGTCGATGCCAACCGCTTGCCCCAGCCCCAGCCGTTCCAGCCAACCGTAGTAGATACTTGGCTTGAGTTGTTGGATAACTTGCACCATGCCGACGTTGCTTGACTGTTGCAGAATCTGAGAAATCGACAGGGCACCGTGACTTCCCTCTTCAGCATTTTTGATCTGCCAGCCAGCAACCTGAATCTGACCTCGATCGTAGAATACAGTGTCAGGTTTAATGGCTCCAGCTTCCAGCGCGATCGCTATATTGAGTGGCTTAAACGTCGAACCCGGTTCGTAAAGGTCTGCCAGCGCCCAGTTCTTAAACAAACCTACATCCGATGTAGAATACTCATTCGGGTTGTACGTCGGCTCTGCAACCAGGGACAGCACCGCACCATCCCGCGCATCCATCACGATGATAGTGCCCCGTTTGGCACTAAACAACTCCATTTGTTGCTTGAGGGCAGAACGAGCAGCACGTTGCAGGCGATTATCTATTGTCAGTTGGAGTTGCAGCTCATCAAAATGCAGCAATCCTTCGGGCAGGTGATCCGGCATCAACGTTCCGTTACCAGCGCGGCTAAGCCGAACGGTGCGAACAGCCCGGGTGAGTAAATTTTCCTGGCTATACTCCACACCCGCCTGACCGCGATGATCCACATCCACATAGCCCACGACGTCTGCGGCTAGATCCTGCTGGGGATAGAGGCGGGCGTAATGTTGAATCAGCTCTAAGCCATCGGTTCGCAATTGGGAAATACCGTCAGCTTCTTCTTCTGTCAGGGCGTAGGCAACCCGAATTCCACTTTCCTGCTTGTTGAACTGCTTAAGCAAATTGTCAGCAGAAACTCCCAAAATCACCGCCAATTTCGTCGCAATTGCCTGTTTGGATTGTTTAAACAGCTTTGGATGGGCGTACAGCGTATAGGCGGGACGGTCAGTTGCCAAAACGTTACCACTGCGATCCACAATCGAGCGTCGGGGAACAAAGGGGCGCAGATAGACCATCTGCTGCTGTCGCGCTTTTTGCAGCAGGCTCGGTGCCTGCACCACTTGTAGGCGATACAAATTGATCGCCAGCCCTAGCCCGCTCAGAGACATGATTAGCCAAACAAGCAGCAACCGTAAGGATGAAGTACCCAGCAACAAGGACGGAGAACGCAATAGGCTCCAATCAAAAGACTTCTGAGGTAAAGACTGCTGTGGTGATATCTTCTCCTGTTGCCGATTTTCGCCGCCTTGCCTCGGTTCTGATGACTGACGACTTTTTCCGTTTCGAGTGGATTTTCGAGGCAGTTTTTTCACTAACTCTGGCATTCCACTTCCATTCTGGTTCAACTCGCCCGTCTCTTTAGCAGTTGCAGAAACCTTTTGCGTAGGCAGCGACCTACGATTGCTGACTCCTGACTTTTCCATACCTCGTTAATAGCCTAGTGGCGTAGTTGGGGATGTTTCTGAGTTAGGAGCTGCCACTGGCTTGGGCCGTGACTGGCGCTGGGGCGCTGGCGGCAGAAAGATGGTGTTAGCTGGATTGGGAGCAACCAAACCCGTACCCGGACGCTCAGCTTCTTGAGCCAACTGATTTTTTAGGGCTTCATTTGCCGCTGTCATTTGCCGCTCGTTGCGTTGCAGATTTTCCAACTTGCGGTACTCCTGGCTCCACATCTGCTGAGTATAGACCGTCCAGGCATAAACTCCCAGGGTGCTAGCAATCAAGAAGAAACATACCAGGTTGGAGGTGCGCTGCAATGTCACCAGCGATCGCAGCCATGCGGGTGTCTGTGCCTGAAAGTCCCGCTGTTGGGAGCTTCTGCTACGGGTTCTAGACGATGAACCGCTTTCGGAACGCAGAGGGATTGCCTTTCCTCTAGGTTGCCGCGAGGAAACAGTGCTTCTTCTATCCGGACGGTGACGATCTGGAGTCAGGGAGTGAGGGGCAGCAGCCATAAGTAGTTCTTGTTATTAGTTATCAGTTGTCAGTTGTTAGAGACGCGATTTTTCGACTCTCAAGGTCAGTTTGCTTTGCCACTGACTGCTGACCACTGACAAAGGACAATAAACCAATCAATTTAAACTCTAGACACAAGAGCTGTCCATAGTCCATATTTTCTCGCATCGAATCCAGCATTCTTGTCGAGATAGCTAATCGATAGCGAACGTGTACCTAATAGCTACCTTCGACGCAACCACAGCTTAACACTCTCCAATTGCTTCTTTTGGCAAGGTCGTCGCGATTGCTTTGAGATGAACGGGAGAAGGTTCGGTAGGATGAAGGATGTAAGATGTTGGGATGCTGAGGGAAGCTGCTGGAGAGCTGCTCGCGTTACCCACCGGATAGGATGAGGGATAAATTTCTGCTTCTGAGTTTCTGACTGCTGACTCCTGAATGCTAGCGTCCTTCTCCTCACCCCGCGCTAACAACAGTTGGGGGGGCATTAAGGGAATTTCAACAATAAACTCTGCACCTTGACCGACTTGGGAGTGGCATTGTAGCTTGCCTTTGTGTTGGGTAACGATGATTTGGTAACTTACTGCTAAGCCCAATCCGCTGCCCTGACCAACGTCTTTCGTAGTAAAGAAGGGGTCAAAGATTTTCGACTGAATTTCTGGGGGAATTCCTGGCCCATTGTCAGCGATCGCAATCCGCACACTAGCGACCCCTGGAGAGTAGTCCGGCACCAATTCGGTACGCAAGGCGATTTTTTTGTCCTCGGAAAACCCCCGATTGAGCGCTTCTATCGCATTCATCAGAATACTCAAGAAAACTTGATTGAGTTGCTTCGGGTAACACTCCACTAAAGGCAAGTCGCTATAGTTTCTCTCTATTTGGATCTCATTGCCCAGCTGACTGTGCAGCAAGAACAGCGTATTTTCCAGCCCGATGTGAATATCTACTGGTTTCAGGGACGCTTGATTATGGCGCGAGAAGTTCTGCAATGATTTAACAATTTCGTGAATTCGCTGGGCACCTGCCTGCATCGAATTCAAAATGCGCGGTAAATCTCTCAGGAGGAAATCTAGCTCTAGTTCCTCAGTGAGCTTTTGTAATTCAGCATCTGGATTGACATAGAAAGTTTGATAGCTCCGCACTAATCGAATCAGGTCATCTACATACTTTTCCACATAAGGAATATTGCCGTAGATAAAGTTCACTGGATTATTAATTTCGTGGGCAACGCCAGCTACCATCCGACCCAGACTTGACATTTTTTCACTTTGAATCAACTGGGATTGCGTTAGTCGCAGTTCAATCAGCGTTTGGGCCAGTTGCTTAGCTTGAGTGGCGCTTTCTACTGCCTGCTGCTGAGTTTGGGCGTATAAGTTGGCTTGTCGAATGGAAATCGCCAGCTGATCGGCAACCGCTTGGGCAAGTGTCCGGTCATTTTTCGACCAATACCGGATATGCGAACACTGATTGAGATAAAGAATTGCGTTGAGTGTTCCGTTTGCCTGTACTGGCACGACCAGGGAAGATTTTATCTGGGCTTTTTGATACTCTTCGTTTGCTTCCCCAATTCGGGGGTCTTGCTTGATGTCAGGAATACTCACTTGTTGACGATGCTGGATCGCCCATTGGGTCAGTGGCCCGTGGGTATCAAAGTCATCAATGGTAGAAGGAAAAGGCTCCCGACACACCTCAAAAAGGTATTTCCGCCGAAAAGCGGCACCGTCAGCGGGCAAGGGTTGCAATAAGCAAGTTTTATCTGTTTGCTCCTTTGCTTCTTGCTCCTCGGCTTCAGACGCGATCGGCTTTGTCTCTACAAGCTGCTTCCCGACTCCCCGGTTTCGCTCCTCTTCCAAAGTGTCGCTATGTTCCACCAGATGAACTAGACACCGATCTGCTGACAGCGCCTGCATCAGATGAGCGATCGCTTCAGTCAGAATCGTCTCCAAGTTAAAACTCTGCCGGGTTTGACTGGTAATTTGATTCACCAATTGCTCTCTTTGAGCTTGTTTCTGGGTTTGCTCGTAAAGCTGAGCTTGACAAATCGCAATTTCTAGCTGCTGGGCGATCGCTTGCAGAAATTCAATTTCGGAGTTTGACCAGGTGCGGGGTTGCTCTGAAATACAGACAATAAAGCCAACCCATCCTTCTTTTCGCTTAACCGGAACGAACAAGTTAGCCCTGTCCCAGGGAGAAGACCCTTGGGAGCGTCCACTGGTGTCGATTTGCTGGTTATCTCGCTTTAGCCAGGAAAGCCATCGATTCATCATCCCCCCTGTCGTCGGGTGAGAACCTGCTGTTTGGCTGTTGATAATTAATTTCCCAGAAGCGATCGCACTCTTCACTGCGCCAAAAGTTTCTAAGGGATGGTACCCCAGTTGAGAATTCTTTTGCTCTCCATTGATCCGCTCGCAGACAACTTGTACCCGCTTGGTATCCTCGAAATACCACAAAAAACAACACCTATCTAGGTGTAGCAACGTGGCAATTTCGTCCACTGCCGTTTGCAGCACCACTTGCAACTCCAACGAGTTGCGGATGCGATCCACAATTTTCTGTAGCAGTGCCCAATGCTTTCGCGGGTACTGAATCCAGGCTGGAAATAATTTGCTGGTATAAGCCACAAGCGGAAACACGCCGCCTCCCTTGAACTCTTCTTGCGCGTCTAGTTTGGTAAAAATTTTAGGCAGCGGTCAATCGTCCTGTTGTCAAATCACTAGCAATTGGTAAGCCATGTTAGTTTATCAGTCACTTTGGTTAGAAATTGTATTCAGAATAACTGATAGTGAGTCTCCACATCTCCATAAAGGTTGATTTTTTAGCTTCATTCCGTTGCTTTGACTGAGAAAACTAAATTCGCTCCCGATGTGGAAATCCTCGAAAAGTCGCGGATAGACAAAATTACCACTTGCTGGTACAGTTTACTCTGTTTTTCCGAGGCTTCTGCTAAAAAAGAAATTGAAAAAAACTCAAAGCAATATCACTCCCAAGAGTGAGTGTGAATCCAGCAGTACGAGAGTATTCTTTCCTAAGTACGAAATCCGAAGAATACGGTGGGGCGCACCGGAATTCAAGCTTGGGAGCAAGGAACCTCACTCTTTTGGAATACCCAAAACTGGCTAAGAGGACTGGTGAAACCAAGAATTCCAGATTTCACCTGCGGGAGCGTCTAAGCAAAAACCGCAATATTGTGATTAAATAGCAAACGATTCCTTTGGTTGCAATCTCTTAAAGAGGAGTGTATGAACAAAAAAATAGTGAGTCTGCTTTTAGTTCTCGGCTTGGCTACCACCTTGGGAGCTTGTCAGGAAGGACCGAGTGATAGTACTACTAGCCCTTCTCCTACCACATCTCCAACGACTGGTGGAACGACTGGTGGAACGACTACTAGCCCAGCGCCCACAAAGTCTCCTTAAGGAGCTGGTTTTCGCTCCTTACTTCTCCTGAAAGGGATTCATACCGAATCGACGGGTATGAAAGTTAGTAGTGAGTTCTAAAACATCTGAACCCCGATCTGGTAATTGCTCCTCACACATTCACTGGGTATCTACTACTATCTGAGTCAATATTGACACCCAGGACAACTGTTATGTTGGCAACAACTGACTGACGAAAACAACTGGGGTCACAAGCATTAGTTGGCTCACCTAGAGTCGGAGTAAGGTCTGACTATGTTTATCTGTTGTTGCGGTAGGCGGCTTTGGCATTAAATGCGACTACTGCAATTTAGTACTTCTCACTATTGTCGGAAAGCAAGACTGGGGCTAGGTTATAAGCAAATTGCTTATCAGGTTGAAAATTTAACCCCAGGGCTACATATCCTCAAACTCAAGCCAATCACCGGACTCACGACAGTGCCGGTGCTTTTGTTAGAGGCAGAAGATATGCAGGGAGTCAGCGAAGCCATCCCGTCAGGGACGCGGCAGGAAGTGCAAGCGATCGCTGACTCGACGCAGATTTTACAATTTCTAGATCGCTATCGCCCAGAACCAGCGCTATCGTTACCGGATCGCCAACTACAGACAGAAGCCTTGATGCTGGAAGATTGGCTGGATGAAAGTATCGGCACGGCGACTCGCTTTGTTTACTATGATTTTCGTGCCGGTGCTGGTAAGCAAATCGACCCTTCGCCGTCTAGTCAGCTGGTGATTCAGGTGGTGCGGCGGCAATATGGAATTAATCAGGCGGCGGTGGAACTGGCAGCAAATCGGCTGAAGGTAGCAATGGAAGTCTTGTCCAGTCGCTGGCAGAATAGCCTCTACCTGGTGGGCGATCGCTTAAGCGTTGCAGACATCGCCGCAGCCGCTTTACTCAGTCCTCTAGCGCTGATTCCTCAATACCGAGAAGATTATCCTTGGTTGTTTGAGCGCATTGAGCGGATTCACCTTCTTTGTCGGGAACCACTACCCCCCGGATTGGGAAATTAAAAATTAAAAATTAAAAATACACTGAAAATTAAAAATAGAAATGAAAAAGGCCATTATTTCACTATGGATTTTGCAATTTTCATTTCAACTGCTGGGGGTGATGCCTGCTAGGGGACTGCCACCACCGGAGGATACTCCTGAGGAAGTATTGCGGACGGAGATTATTACGGAAGCGCGATCGCCTATCGACGGCAAGCGACTCACTGCTGCTGAGTACGCCCAATTGCAGAATTCTCTGCAAACCCGCCCTTCTGCAACATCTCAGGTGAATCCCAAACTCCGAGAATTAGTTTTTCTGCTCCGCGTGCGGCGGCTGCTGCGTACCTTCGGTATCCCTACTCCCAAATAAATCCTGCATTTTAGCAATTAATTTATCTGCTTTGTGTGGGGTCAGTGTTATAAAGGTTCGCGTTCCTTGGAAAGTGATGGCAACGAGAAAAGCGTTTGCCTAAGTAAGTCGCTATCATAAACTGCGTACACCCCACTTGAAAATCTGCCTTTGTTTGCTATACCTACTTGCTTGCTCCGACTCTTAACTCAATACTCAGATGAAGACGTAAATTTCAATAACTCTAAAAACAGCCAGTTTCACGCTAGATGACGATGCACTTTTATTGACATTGTCCTAAGTAGAAGAAACAACTGTGTCCTGCTACCGATGACAAAATATACAAAAAACAAAAAATGTATATAAATATTAAAGTGCTGTTAACCAGAGGGAGATGCTCGTTCTTCAACCGCTAGCTGCTATAGCCCTACCTGACGGGAAGACTTTCAGGCTTAGGGCAGACGCTACGCGATCGCCTTAAGCCAACGATACGGGCGATCGCAACACACGTGCGCGTCCAAAAAGCCCTATCGAGAACCCATTCATTCAAGACCTTTAGATAAATAGGTTTATGTCCATGACCATCGCCCCCGAACAGATTGAGCGGATTGTTTGGAATCAACATCAAGACCCATTTGAAATCCTGGGTGCCCATCCCATTCAGCAAAATGGCAAAACCGTCTGGGCAGTGCGAGCCTATCTACCCAATGCCAACGCCGCGTGGGTAGTTTGCCCCCAAGAACGGACAGAATATCCCATGCAAGCAGTGCATCACCCTCATTTTTTTGAATGCACCATTGAGATGCCAAAACTGGCAAACTATCAGCTGCGGATTCAAGAAGGGGAACACGAGCGTGTTATCTACGACCCCTACGCCTTCCGTTCTCCCCACCTGACAGAGTTTGACCTACACCTGTTTGCAGAAGGGAATCATCATCGCATCTACGAGAAACTAGGTGCCCATGCAACGGAAATTGATGGGGTAACAGGAGTTTATTTTGCAGTTTGGGCACCCAATGCCCGCAACGCTTCTGTCTTGGGGGATTTTAATAACTGGGATGGTCGCAAACATCAAATGCGTAAAGGTTCCACCGGCATTTGGGAAATGTTCATCCCAGGTTTGGGCGTTGGGGAACACTATAAATATGAAATCAAAAACGCCGACGGTCACATTTACGAAAAATCCGATCCCTACGGCTTCCAGCATGAAGTGCGTCCTAAAACAGCATCGATTGTCACTGACTTAGATTCCTACCAATGGAATGACCAAGATTGGATGGAAAAGCGCCGCCACACCGACCCGCTCACCCATCCTATCTCTGTCTATGAAGTTCATCTAGGGTCTTGGCTGCACGCTTCCTCTGCTGAACCGCCACGGTTGTCCAATGGAGAGACAGAGCCAGTGGTAGTCGTCTCTGACTACAAACCAGGAGCGCGTTTCCTCACCTACCGGGAACTGGCAGAACGGTTAATTCCTTACGTTAAAGAGCTGGGATTTACTCATATTGAATTATTGCCAATTGCTGAGCATCCTTATGATGGCTCTTGGGGTTATCAGGTAACTGGGTATTATGCCTGTACTTCCCGTTATGGGACACCTGAGGACTTCATGTATTTGATTGACCAGTGCCACCAGAACGAAATTGGGGTGCTAGTGGACTGGGTTCCGGGTCACTTCCCCAAAGATGGTCACGGTCTCGCTTTCTTTGATGGCACCCACCTTTACGAACACGCCGACCCCCGCAAAGGCGAACATAAAGAGTGGGGGACTCTAGTATTTAACTACAATCGCAATGAAGTGCGGAACTTCCTGGTTGCCAACGCCCTGTTCTGGTTTGACAAGTACCACATTGATGGAATTCGTGTGGATGCTGTGGCGTCGATGCTTTACTTAGACTATTGCCGTGAGCCTGGGGAATGGTTGCCTAACCAGTACGGCGGCAGAGAAAACATTGAGGCAGCTGATTTTCTGCGTCAGGCAAATCATACGATTTTCAGCTATTACCCTGGCACCCTGTCGATTGCAGAAGAGTCAACTTCTTGGCCTATGGTGTCTTGGCCTACCTACGTAGGAGGACTGGGCTTTAATTTGAAGTGGAACATGGGCTGGATGCACGACATGCTGGACTATTTCCACTTGGACCCCTGGTTCCGCCAGTTCCACCAGAACAATATTACTTTCAGTATGTGGTACAACCACAGCGAGAACTTCATGCTGGCGCTATCTCACGATGAGATAGTCCACGGCAAGAGTAATATCATTGGCAAGATGCCGGGGGATGAGTGGCAGAAGTTCGCGAATGCTCGCTGCTTATTCGCCTTTATGTTCACTCACCCTGGTAAGAAGACTCTGTTTATGAGCATGGAGTTTGGGCAGTGGAGTGAGTGGAATGTCTGGGGTGACTTGGAGTGGCATTTGTTGCAGCATGAGTCGCATCAAAAACTGAAGCGGTTTATGAGTGAACTCAACCATGTCTACCGCAGCGAATCGGCTCTTTTTACTCAGGATTTTGCTCAAGAAGGCTTTGAGTGGATTGATTGCAGCGACAACCGTCATAGCGTGGTCGCGTTTATCCGCAGGGCGAAAGATTCGGAGGAGTTTATTATCACAGTGTGCAATTTTACTCCTCAGCCGCATAGTCACTACCGTGTAGGTGTCCCCGAACCCGGATTCTATACCGAACTGTTTAACAGCGATGCCCGTGAGTACGGGGGAAGTAACATGGGCAATTTAGGCGGTAAGTGGACAGATGAGTGGTCGTTCCACACTCGTCCTTATTCGCTAGACTTGTGTTTGCCGCCACTAGGAGTGCTGGTTTTGAAGCTTGACCGGCAGAAGACAGCAACCGCGATGCAGTCTTGGTTGTCTCAGGGATAGTCGGGTTTCTTGTTCCCAGACAACCGTTCTGGGAACAAGAATCTCAATGCGATCGCATTCCTGATTACCAAGCGAGAATAGCGATCGCACAGATTACACTTTGCAACTTTTATCTTGCGCTGTTCGCATCGCTCCCAGAAGGGTGGAAACAAATACACACCGTTTGACTTCCCCACCATTCTTAATGTTCAGCGTTACCCTTGCCAGATATAAGTTCTCTTGCGGATTCATGATTACGCAACCTCTATAGTCAAACCGGACTCGGCGCGGGCTACCTAATGACTGTGAAGCTAAGGTGGTATTAGGAGCGTCTATTTGAATATTTTGCTCAAAATTCTGCCATTGTCCGGGGCTAGGGTTAATACCGGCACGATTGACTGCCCACTGAACGACCCCATTTTGTTCTTGAAAACTGGCTTCCCAAGCAACTTTGTCACGCTTAGCGTTGCTTTGGGCTTCTCGCATCGCTCGGTAAACTTGGTCTTGGGCGACTCTGAGACGTTGGGCATTGAGAAATCCTAACCAACTAGGGGCTGCGATCGCGCTCAAAATCCCGATGATTAAAATTACGACTAAACTCTCTATCAGCGTGAATCCACCGCTGGAGCAATTAGATAACTTTTTACGCATTAGCTAGATACTAAAAAGACACACCCAATTTCTCAAGTTTCCTTGTTTGATGTGTCTTTTGAGTTCCGTATCCTCGCTGATTTTTGCAATTGGCTATTGGTTGTAGTCAGTATTTTTTCCAATAGCGATCGCGCTCAACATCCCAATTATTATTAAATTTACGACTCAACTTTCTATATGAATAAACCCACCGTTGGAGCAATTTAACAGCTTCCTAGGCATGAGCTATGGCTAGATACAGAAAAGACGCATGTAATCTCTCAAGGTTCATCTTTGGATACGTCTTTTGCAATCCCAATATTCACCAATTTTTAAGAGCCGTTTAATCTGCTAACTAATTACATTCAGCCGCATCTTTTCCAGTTTGAATTGCGCCTAAAAGAGTTGTCACCTTGACACACCGTTTGACAGTTGTATTTGGTAGAGATGTTATGATTTTATACGGAATTTGGTTTTGGTTGACAATGCCTTGATAATCAAACGTGAATGTGTTTGCACTAGGAGTAACTTCAACTTGACCGGGCTTGATGTCTTGATTCTCTGCTAAAGTCCTCCATTGAGGGTCAGTAGAAGCAGGAGCAGTAGTACCAGGATAAACAACAACTTTTGGTCGTTGACCAGCGGGAGTTTGAAAGCTCACACTGTAGCTAAGTTTTGTCCTTTTAGCTTCTCGTTGGGCTTCTCGGAGGGCATTTAAGGCTGCATCATTAACGGCATTGACTCGTTGCCGATTGGTAAAAGCAAGCCAACCAGGAGCGGCGATCGCGCTTAATACTCCGATGATTATAATTACTACCAGCAACTCGATCATGGTGAATCCAGCAGCAGATTGATAGCGCGATCGCTTCCATATCTGTAATTTTTTTAACACATCTAAATTTCCCATATTTTTTTACCCTATTTAATGGCTTTTTACTTGTTGGGGTTATTTACTATATAGAAAACCACGCCCCTTCACTTGGATGCTTGCGCTTGGATAATAAATTGACCTGTTAGAAGAGTAAGGAAGAGGCTCATCAGAAGGATTAATCGTTCGCGCCAAAGCATTCCCTCTGATAAACACTTGGGTTGAAAGCTGGCTTGGATCAGAGTTTATGCAAGCATAGAAGGCACCCGTTAAAGTAGTCGGAACCTGTTGTGGATTCGGGGTTGCTCCTGATGGATTCGGACAACTAGGTGTTAGACCAACTGTACTTTTATCAATATAATCGACCAATACTTGAATTTTAGGGCTGTTTGCAGTGTAAGCGCCTGAGTTCGTCCACGAGTTCATTGCCAAGTTAAGACTACTTGCTGCTTTTAGGTCAAACATCTTAAAACCCGGCTTTGGCTGTGTAATGTAAACAGCTGGATTATTAGGATTCCTGACTTCATCGCTAATTTCAAATCTACCAATTCGAGCAGCTTTAGACCAAGTATTGCTAGGGGTAATGTCTTTGATTAGGTAATAGGCAACAAGTGAATAAACACTGCCATCGTTACAGTTGTCAACTGCAGGGGGTGGGGGTGGTGGGCAGGTAGCTCCAGTAATAGTTGGTATGGCTTTTGGTTTTGCCGACCGCTTCCATAAGACAAGAATCGGTACGCACTCAGTCGTTGCCGGATTGCAACCCACTTCTGTAGAACCTGTAGCAAAAGGTGGAATTTGATTTTTAATGCCAGAAGTAGCTGGGTTGGTCGTTGAATTATTTTTCAAGCCATCGTTATCGTAAACATAGACTGCTTGTGCTAAATCTTGTGAAATGTAATCAAGGGCGTCTTTAATCTCTTGCTCTGAAGCAGACTTTGCTTGTTCTTTGCGATCGTTATCTAGAATGTTAACCATAAACCCTAACAAAGGCGCAATGACCAAGGCAGCCAGGATTATAGCTACTAGAAGTTCGATGAGGGTAAAGCCGCTATTCTTCTGAGCCAGAGGGGAACGTTTGAGCTGACTGGTTAACAGAAATTTCAGTTGATTCATGATGCTAGAGTTTTCCCTTTATTCACAAGTATTTAGCAACCTAAGCTAACAGTGCTAGGAGCAACTAGAACTAGGATTACTAGGGTTGTTAACTTTAATGCGATCGCACAAAGTTTTCAGTGAGGTGTCACTGCCAGCAATCTCTGTAGTCGTTTCAAACTGGGGAGCTTTGCGATCGCCTAGCCCCCCAGTAAAAGTTTGAGCTTTACCCTGAGTTGCCGGATCTGACGATCCCATTGTCTTGAGTGTGCCTGCCTCGGAAAAGGCGTCTGCTCTGTAAACTCGAATCCCTAACCTGTAACCATTCTCAGGCTTAGCTGCCACTCCATCTCGGAAAGCTTGAATCAATAGGTCTTGGTTGCTACTACAGCCACCCCCATCGAGATCGACGCAATACAAACCAGTCGGACTCGTGGGAGGAGCAAACTGACCAAAAGCGCTAGATGTGTGAACGGGGAAACCTGTAGTGGTGCTGTTGATCGCCCCAGACCGGATACCATCAATGTAGGCTCGTGCCGCCTCGGTTCCCCGTTCTACCCGCTTTGCTTGCACCCGTGTTGCTACTGAGAGGACAATAACGGGTGCTAACCCTACCATTAAAATAGTCACCACGATAATTGCCAGCAAGGATTCAATGATTGTGAAACCACCCTGACTAGACTGGGATATCGGTTGCTGTTGTTTGGGTTTTATCATGGCTGGATCTGACCTGAACTATTTGGGTTTTGCTAGATTCGGTAGAATGTCTTGCTTACGGTTTGCCGAAATCAACCGCCTGTCTTGGCTGTGCAGAAAGTACCGGGCGGGCGTTGGTCAATGTCGATGGCGAAGGTAGTAGGATTTGCCAATTCTTTAGCACACAGTAACGTTTTCATCCACTCGTCATCCCTGCCCACTTCCCGATAGAATTCGTTTGGCGATCCAGGCGACTCTCTGGTGAACTGTTGGGAGAACCTGTCAGGCAACTGAGACAGCAACGCTACATCAAAACCCCAGTACCGGAAAGGTTCTACATAGAAGGCTGTGCCACCTCCACTGCTACCAATGGTATTGATTTCACTGCTGTACAACTTTGTGTAGCCAAAAGGACTAGAAGGCAGCGTTGAACCTTGCACACCTTGGAACGGGGCTGTTGCCTGGGCACTGTGCTTAAACTGGATGAATGAACCGCTGATTCGCGCAGGAACCTGATACCAGTTCTCCATGAATCGCACAAAGTTTTGCAAACCTCCATTGGATTCACTCTTTAAACCGTTGAGCGGGCTATCTCCTCCCGCAACCACCAGGTTGAAAGTCGTATCAGTACTAGGTCTGTGCAGCCAGAGTGTGTTGTTTTTAATGTATGCAGGACTAGCAGTATCAGGATTTGCACCCGCTGTTTGATTCGGGAGATGAAATTGCAACACAGGCACTAAGAGGGGATGTTCCAGAGGGGACGTTCCAACTAACACCGGATCGTTGGCAGCGAATGGTACAGTGTTTTGGGTTCGGTAAAACAGCGGCTTAGTGTCACTGTAACTCCAATCACCAGGGGTAGCGCTGCTGGGATCTGTAGTGTTAGAGGTTGTTCGATACAACAGAGCATTGGGTCGCGTCCGAGGCCGGTTGCTGCTGCTAAAAGTGCTGTACGGATAAGCTTTAACTTTTCCCGTGGCGCTATCGATTCCTAAGGGCACTGGTTTATCAGCATTTAGTACCAGCAAATTGCTAGGATTCCGTTGGAAAGCGACCCGGCGGGGATAGCGTTGCTCCGCTGTTTTTTCTTCTGGCGATATCGTACTATCGCCGTTAGCATCGTAACCTGGAGCAGGTGTAGCGGTAGTGCCCGATAAAAGTTGGCTCACATCCGTACCGATCAAGCCTGCATCTTTGGCACTCAAGTTAGGATTTGCTAATGTACCAATTACCCAATCGGCTGGTCCACATTCGGAAACAGGCAGTTTCCGGCAGATTTCCATGACATACTCTGAGAACTGCCCTCGCCGTTGAATGGGCGTGACGAAGTTGTTGAAGTAAGAACTGGGGACGTAATTAGTAGAAGGAGTGTTGCTGATGTAGTCAGCATCTGTAGGCGTTTTGATGCCGCCAACATCGACACTGATGCCACTGCTAAGACCGTTGGTGACAAAGTTGTTGTTCCAGAAGCCCCTCTCTTTTCGCTTAGTTATCGAATCTAGGTTTCCCTGGTTATTTCTCAGGTCATAGTCTCCCTCATTGCGGAAACCGAATCTAAAACTGTCAGAAAGGAGGGTGACGGAATCTGCAAGCACTGTTGCGGGTCGCCAGAAGTCACCACCTGTACAGCTAAGCCCTGGCTGTCCATTGCGGCAGGCAAAGTTGTATTCAGGAGTTGCACGATTATAGAAAACGTCCTTGGTATAGGTAGGATCCGTTGCCAGTTGTTCCTGAAACTCTTCCAGGCGTGTTCCCCCTGATGTTTGGTGCAGGTTAAAGCCTTTAACATCAGCTTTGACATAAGCTGGCAAGTTAGTGGCTAAAATCAGACCCTTTTCTGCCCCTGGAGGCGTGACCAAAGTGTAGGCATTAGTGGGAGTCGCGGCTCCACGAGCTAGGATGCTGCCGTTGACTAACATAATCCCGCTAGGTCGTCGGGTAGGGTCAAGCTTAAAGTCAACCGGGCTTTTGCTCTTTTGCGCTGACATTTTTTGGGCTTCGGTACCCGTTGTAGGTAGAGGTTCGCTCAGATCCAGCAGAGCGTCTTCACGAGTGGCATAGATAATGCCGCTGTCTGGCAACAAATACTCCGTTGAGGGAGTATTTGTTGCCGCGGTACCGATTGTAGTTTGTCGCAGCTTATTTAAATCCAATGCCGTGACGCGAATCTCTAGAGGCTGACGCTCTTCAATGCCGAGGTCATAATTCCCGGTCAGTGTAGATACATTGGTGGGATTGATGGCTCTAAAGGTTGCTAAACCGCCAGTAGCATCGTCAGCCGGATTATTATCTCGATCAATTGCTTTAATCTCTCTGGCGTCCAAAAAAGTTGTTTCGTAGATGCTTCCATCGGGGATAACGGTGGCATTACGAGTCAGAGTTCCGTCAGCAATTTTTAAAGCACAAATGGTGGAATCAATAGTAGATTGCTGTGCGAGGGTGAGAGCTGCTGCACCATTAGCGGCTAGGCTTGTCAGCGCATTGCGGAGTGGCTCATTCACAAACCGCCCGTTAGGGAAGATCAGGTTGGCTTGATAGTAGAGCCGATCCAATACAGAAACACCAATATTTGCTGGATTCTCTGCTCCCGCTCCTTGGAATGCTGGTGCTGTATAGGGAAATAAACCAGTAGTACCGTTTGGCGGTGCTGAAGTAGTAGGCAATGCAGCTGCGACTGGTGCTGCATCGTAGCTGATGCCGTTGTTAGATCTGCCTCGGACAGTGCCAGTAACCCCTGGTGGGCCAGCAAAAGCTGCTGCCAGAGTAGATTGGTTCCTAGCCGTTACGCTAGTGCTGGGATCGTAGTAGCTGCTGACACAGGCAATCGGCGTTTGACGCTGTGTAAGGGTGTTAGCAGAGCTGCCTTTATAGTGATAAACTGCCGTAGCTCGCATCACTAAATCCCCTCTTCTATCACCGCTAGGGATAGGAAGGTCAGGAATACCCTCTCGTCGTGTGTCTTCCCACATTGGCATTGAGTCAGGCCAGACGGGTGTAAACAGTGACTCGTTTACAGTAGCCGTTGAGGGTACATCGAGAACAGTTGGTGGCGCTGGTAGGAAGGACGCGCTAGCATTGCCAGGTGTTATTTGCTCATTTGGACCGATGTGATAACCTGTGTAAACTCCAGCACCCGTGACGACTCGGAGACCCCCTACTGCCTCAAGTGGTTGGTTAGGGGCTAGAGCAGCTTGTTGTTCCCAGAAGCCATCCCGATCTGTATTCCCTAAATCTGATAAAGGAAATACTTGGGTGTTGCGGTAGCGTGCTTTCTTACTGGGGTCAGGGGAATAATTCCAGTCTGCATTAGGTTTAACTGGTTGCTGTCCTTTATCTCCCTGAAACTTGTTTGCTGTGCTGTCCCACCACTTAGCAGGGAGACCATTACCAACGAGGATGCGATCGCCTAAATATTTTTCCCCAACTTTACCTTTTGCCTGTTCTGTCGGTTCTGTTGCCGGTGGCTGATTCGTCACCAGTGTCAGACTATTATTACTCGCTCCACTTGTTGGATTGGCTGGATGTACCCATTCATCCGGTGGTCGCAGCGTGTTTCCACTACTTCCCGGAAAATATGTTTTAGCGTTATCACCACTGGTATCTTCCGCATAAGGAACGCGACGCATACGATCTCTAAAGTATTTCTCTAGCGCGCTTAGGCGAACCTCTTGTTGTTTTTCTACCGAGGCACTCGTTGGAATTTGCTTTTTAACATCATCTGGATCGTTGGTAAAATCGGTCGGATTCGCAGATGTCCATTTTTGGACTAAAACATTTATTCGATTAGCATACGCTTGGCTGTTATAAGCTGCTTGATTGGGCGTGTTACTGACTGTATTAGTCGTCGTTGTTAAGTCTTGACGATCGGCACTGTTTTTCTGGTACCGATCCACCTTTACTGCGCTAACACTAGCGCCATTTGTACTCCCAACCAGCAAATTACCGCCAACAGTAATTTTGCCGTTTTCCTCTTGGTAGAAACAAGATTTGAGGCTACTGACCTGGTAGTACTCAACATCTCCACTACCCGCTTTGCCAGTTATCAAGTTGCTGTTGGTCTGGATGCGCCCATTTATTTTAAGCCCAGATCCTGGAGTAATCTCTAGGTCATCTTCATACACAACAGCATTGTTATTCAGGGGAATCTGCGCCCGGTCTTGCTGGTACTCTATAGCAGAAAATCCTTTGTTGCTACCTGGCGGGAAAATCTGAGGGTTAGCTGGCTTATTAGCATTAGTGGTAAATGGAACAGTTGCCGCAAAGACATAGAAGCTTTTCTTTAAAAGAGACCCGGTTTTATACCAACCCGTGCCTCCCACCAAACCAGCGAAGCTGCCTTGTGCAGCAGCACAGGCCGGATTGGCGGCGCTGTCATCCATCGGCGCAGTTCTCGCCTCGATAGGAGTTCTTTTGGGTCTTACACTCGGATTGGGAGTCCTGAAGTAAATACCATAGAGGGTATAGCTATCAAACTTGCCATTGTTATCGGTATCAACCGGAAATCTCCAAGCAGTGGTTGTACTTTCGTTATTGTCTAATGGCAGGTTGGTTGCCTTTTCAATCGTGTTGTTTCCATTAATGTCATATTGAACCAGCAGCTGCGTCTCATCGCCCAAAGTATACTTATTGAGGCTCCCAAAAATTGCCTGATTTAAGGCAAAATCTGTTGGTGTTGACCGTGGCAGCGTCGGGTCTGCCAGTAAAGCGGATATCTTTGCTTTGGCTCGGTCAAGGGCGGGGGTTGCTGCTGCCAGCACTGCCTGATTCACCCTCACGTTACTGGCATTTTTGGAACGATCGAACGACCGGAACACCATCGCTGTCGTCAGCAAGATGACAACTAGGATTACCATTGTCACCGTTGGCAAGATAAATCCAGACTTGGCAAGCTTTGAGCCTCGACCGATAACCATTAAGCTCCGCAAAAGCCAGTTCATGAGCGTTTTGGTAATAGCTCTTCCTAGCTGCATCATTTGCCGGAAAAGATTCTGGATAGCTTTAACTAACTTGTTGCGGGATGACATGGCTGCTTTCCTGTCAAAGGTGAGAGATGGGTGGAATGAAGAGTTTAAAACTTAAAAAATTAAGAACTGGCGTCGAAAGGGATCAGAAAAGGCTAATCGCCTAAAATTTCGCTTTTTATGAGGTGAGGGGAAGCTTCATCAAAAATTTATAGTTCGACATTTCTCCTCTGTCTTAACAACCCAATTTCTGGCGGGCAACCGGGAAACTACGCACTCAGATGTTTAACGGCTGTTTAATGGCTTGTTAAATTTTTCAGTACCTTTCCGGAGTAGAAATGTCGGTTCCGTATTCTGGCATAAAGGCTAGATGTGCGCTTCCCCCAAGGGATAGATTTAAGAGTCTCTATAAACCATCTTTGCAAACATAGCGTTTAGCTTCAACACAACTTAACAAAAAATCGGGGTAGATTTACTGTAGTTAAGATACCCAGATGTTGTGCAAAACCTATCACCTCTAGTAAAAAAATAAAGAAACTGCCCAACACGCACCATGAAGTGGGGTATCAGGCAGCACATAAATAACAAAGTGTAGAGACATCGCAGGCAACGTGCTCTACTAGAAGCCATAAGCACTCAGGGATTCTCTAGAGGCTGTACTAATAGTGTGTACTAATAGTGATTCAGGTTAATTCCCGCTTCTTTAGCCATCGTTTGCAGACCCTTTAGCTCTAGAGTCTTGATTGCCTTCGTAGAAAGCCTTAGCTTCACCCAGCGATTCCCTTGAGGCCACCAAACTCGCTTCCATTGCAGATTTGCTTCCTGTAGCTTTTTGGTACGCCGGTGAGAGTGAGAAACTGCATAGGCATTATTCGCCTTTTTGCCGGTCAGCTGACATTTGCGCGACATAGTCTAGTCTCCAGATTTTCGGTCGTTATTTAGATATAGCTTTTAGATTGTACCCAAGCTATTGCTTAGGTGGGCAGTGCCCACCCATACTCGCCTAGCGTGCTGTCAGACGAGTTAGCACTTGATTCGACCGTTCCACAAAGGATTTCATCCCTTCAGCGTCAAATCCTTTCTGAGCCATTAATGCCAAATCATAGATATGCTGGCACATCAGATTAGCTAAATCGCCGGTGGGTGATTGACCCTCACCTTGGATAATACTGCCTTGGCTTAACTGAACTAGATTTTGAATCAGCGGGTGCGCGGTATTTACCACTAAGGTGTGTTCTTCAGGAAATTCAACGTTTTGCTGCTGCATCAGCGCGTTCATCTCCCGTAGACGCCGCAGAACTTCTGGCAAAAGTACCATTGCTGGTGGAGTTCCCTGCGGGTCATCTGACTTTAGCGCCTCGGTGCGGATGTTCAGCTTGGGCTTGTTGAGGGCTTTCTGGAATAACTCTTTGATGTGTTCTGAGCGAGTTTTGTTAGTTTTGGGGTCAACAATTTCTCCTGCTTTATCCTGGTCAAGCAGGGTTTGGTCGAGGTCAGAGTCTACGCGGGAGAACTTAACATTCGGATGTTCATGCTCTAGGAAGCTGATGAAGTGGGAGTCTATGAAGGAGTCCATAAACAGGACTTCTAGACCTTGGTTTTTGTGTAGTCCTACGTAGGTCGCCTGGGAGACTTCATCGGTGCAGTAAAAAACTCGATTTTCGTGGCGGTCTTTATTCCGTTCCAGGTACTCTTTGAGGGTGGTGTAGTTAGTGGCGAGGGCTTCGGACTGAGGGCTGAGAGGTGAAGAAGCCGAGGTTTGACTTGGGGTCACTTCTTGCCAGACATCGCCCTCTTGAGATTGCACTTCAACAGATGGGATATCGGGTTGGGGAGTTTCTGGAGCCGCAGGTGTAAGGTTCGCAGTGGTGCGATAAATCAGGATGTCTTCGACTTGCTTTTTGAATTTGTCGTCGTTGAGGGAGCCAAATTTGACGAAAGTGCCTACGTCTTGCCAGCAGCGGATGTACTCGTCGCGATTTTCACGGTAAAGTTCTTTCAGGC
Organism: Trichocoleus sp. DQ-A2; assembly: GCF_039961915.1. Classification (NCBI taxonomy): domain Bacteria; kingdom Bacillati; phylum Cyanobacteriota; class Cyanophyceae; order Leptolyngbyales; family Trichocoleusaceae; genus Trichocoleus; species Trichocoleus sp. DQ-A2. The sequence goes on along the minus strand of NZ_JAMPKD010000006.1, from coordinate 153,878 downwards.
GATCGCCTACTTTCTTGGCAATGTAATCGGCAATTCTCCGAACTGTCCGGTCGTTGGTTAAGGAACTGCGGGAGACATTCAAGGGGATGTCAGTGCTATCAATGACGCCTCGCAGCGGCAGCAGGAACTTGGGAATAACTTCTTCGCAGTGGTCGCTGACAAATACTTGATTACAGAACAGCTTAATTTGCCCTTTGGTGGTGTCCACATCCGGCTTGAGCTTCGGGAAGTAAAGAATCCCATTCAGGATGAAGGGATAGTCAGTGTTAAGATGCACCCACAGCAGCGGCTCTTCTTGGAAAGGGTAGAGGTAGCGGTAGAATTCTAGATAATCTTCTTTGGTCAGGTTTTGGGGCGATTCCTTCCAAGGTGCCTTTTGCCGGTTAATTGTCTCCCCGTCCAGTTGGATAGCTACTGGCATGAAGTCGCAGTAAGTTTTTACCAACTGCCGAATCCGCATTGGTTCCAGGTATTCCAGCTCCTCATCCTGAAGTGTGAGGGTGATGGTGGTGCCGCGTTCAGTTTTTGGTGAGTCTTCTAACTGAAATACGGGTGAACCATCACAAGACCAGTGGACGGCAGAAGCTCCTTGCTGGTAAGAGAGGGTATCAATCTCGACTTTTTGGGCCACCATGAAGGAGGAGTAGAAGCCAAGACCGAAGTGACCAATAATCTGTTGATCTGCGTTGGCTTTGTACTTTTGGATAAATTCTTCGGCGCTAGAGAAGGCAACTTGATTGATGTATTTCTTGACCTCCTCTGCGGTCATGCCGATACCGTTATCCGAGATGGAGAGGGTTTTTTTGTCTTTGTCAATTGCAATTTTAATTTCTGGTTCGCCCAGTTCGCCAGTGAATTCGCCTGCGAAGGAAACCATCTTGAGTTTCTGGATGGCATCCACGGCGTTTGAAACCAGTTCCCGCAAGAATATCTCGTGGTCTGTGTAAAGAGATTTCTTGATAATTGGGAAAATATTCTCGGTATGAATTGTGATTGTGCCTTGTTCCAGCATAGTTAGGAATCTCTAATTCGCTTGCTTGGAGTATCTTAAATATTGATTGTGAGCGATCGCTGTTCGTTCTGAGTAGAGGGCAGGGCTGCTTAACCCTATGGGATTCCCACCCATCGAGATGCGGATTTCCCTACTTTCTAGTTTAGTAAAGGAAATTGTAAATAGGCGCGATCGCTCAACCCCCACCTAGAATGCTAATTATTTGTTTTTTCCCAGTACGAAAAAGTAGTGATAGGGGTTTAAAGGATCGATAAATTCCCTCTTAATAATAAAACCCGCTTTTTCAATTGAGTTAACTAGACGTTTTTTCGGATAGCCTTTGAGTCCCATCTCCCAGTGGTGTTCATCAGTCAAAGGCTTTTGACTCCAGAAGAGTGGAATCCGAACAAAAAAATACTTGGGTCTTAATGACAAAGAAAATTTAAATTGAATTGACAAAAATCTACTTCTATAGGGAACTGAAATTACTAAAAACTTTTTAGTTGCATCTGCCAGCTTTTTGAGGGCTTTTTCTGCATCCTCATAAGGGATATGCTCTAATACTTGAAAGATAGCGATCACATCGAATTTATCTTCTGGCAGTGTAAAATCACTTGCTAGATCCAGAACCATGTCCGGCTTTAATTCTACGTCAAAATCAGCGGTTGTGACGTTGTATCCACCCCGCTTGAGCATTTCTGTAAAAAGTGAATTAAAAATCCCGATTTCAAGGATGTTGTTAACTTGCTGTCCTAAACCTCTGATAAGACGTGCCTGGTTATAGTAGCTAATGAGCCGGTCTTTTGATATATATTCTTCGCCTGAAATTTTAGATTTGTTTATGCTCGTCATAAAAATATCTCCTTGGCTGGTTAAAAAATTAGTATTATTAACTTTACCTATACTAGTAGAAACTTAACTTTAAGCTATTGAAGACTAAAAAGCTTTACAAGTTTCTATTTTTTTAATAAAGCTCTAAAAGCTAGCATTTCTACTCATCGGACTATAGTTTTCCAAAAATTCAGAAAAAAATAGAAATATGTTCTATTTTCTTAACTTAATTAATAGTTTTTTTACGGCTTGAGCAGAAATATTCCAATTAAGTCTATCTTGATACTCGTTGAATGATGAGACAGCTAAGCGTTCATAGTCACTATAATTTTCTAGTTTGGATACAATATAGTTACAATAATCAGCAATATTAGCATCTACTTCAAAAGTTTTCCCGTTAAAATCATTTTTAATGATAGTTGGTATACCACCAGTATTTGTGGTTAAACAAGGTACTCCAAACGAATTTGCTTCAATTAAAACGTGGGGGGAGCAGTCTGCTAAAGTAGGTAAAATTAGAAAGTGGGATTCAGCCATTAGTCTATTAAATTCATTTAAACCCTCAGTCGTTGATTTATCAATAAATCCTTTAAGGCTAACAAAACTGAGTTCAGACTCATTAATCTTCGGCTGGCATCCAACTACTTGAAGTTGAGTTTTTAGACCCATTCGATTTAGTTCTCTAGCAACTTCCAGAGCAACACTCCCTCCTTTTCTAAGCCACTCCACACCAATAAATAATAATTTGCAAGGATTTGTACTTCTTGCTTTTATAGCATTGTCAATATCATCAATTGTTCTCTTACATGTTACATTAGCTCCCCAAGGAACTACTTTTACTTTAGAAGGATTAATTCCATAGATATCAATGGCTGTTTGAGCAGCCCATTCTGACGCGAGAATTACTAACTCGCATTTATTCAATGCAGATTGTTCCATTAAATATATATTTTCTTTGGTTTCCTTGCACAAGTTGCTCAAATAAGGATAAAAATCAATCAAACCTGCCAGTGTTGAATCTGTCCACAGAACGACTGGTTGCTTACATTCCAGATAAGCAATCGGCACTGCATTTTCCGGACAAAGCACTATGTCTGAGTTAAATTTAGATAGTTTTTCAGATATCTGATATGCATAATCCTTAAGCACTAATGGCTCTGCCCAGCGGTAGTAATCTTTTTTAAAAAAGTTTCGATATAAACTCCACTTAGCTTTAGTAATTACCGATTTTTTCTTATTTAAAGGTCCAAAGTATTCCAGGTCAATAGATTGATTTTTTAAAGCTTTTGCTATGCTGGCTCCAGCACCACACAGTCCTAATTGAGACTTAGTCCAAGTCAAGCTATTAAAGACATCATAAGTTGTAGCATAAGCGAGCTTCATAACGAGTAATTATACTTAATTAATTAAGTCCATAAACAGCTTTTGTGCTGACTGGGCGGTTGCTGACCAATTTAAACGAGTTTGATACTCATTAAATGAAGATAAAGCTAACTTTTTATAAGCTCCATAATTTCTAAACAAAGTATAAATATAGGTGCAATATTCTTGAATACTGCCGGTTATTGAAAAAAGTTTTCCATTTACATCATCTTTGATTACTGTTGGTATGCCGCCTACATTGGTAGATATACAAGGCACTCCATAGGAGTTTGCCTCGCAGAAGACGTTGCCATAAGCTTCTGCTTGTGAAGGCACAATTAATAGATGAGATTCAGCTATCAAATTACTAATTTTATTTAATCCCGCCGCTGTTGATTTACTAATAAAGCCAAGATTAACAACAAAATCAGGAGGAGAACTATCTTTAAAAGGCTGGCATCCAACTATTGTTAATTCAACATTCAATCCGCTTTTATTCAATTCGCTAGCTACTTCTAAAGCTATGTTCCCACCTTTTCTAAACCAATCCACGCCTAAAAACAGGAGCTTGCATTTATCCAAGGGTCGAGATTCAATAATCTCCTTGATATCGTCTAAGGTTCTATCACACTCAACATTTGCTCCTGACGGAATCACTTTGACTTTAGAAGAGTCAACTTGATAAGTATTAATTACAGTCTGAGCAGCCCAGTCGGAGGAGAATATAGCTAAACTGCATTTATCTAAAGTAAGTTTATCCATAGTAGTTAATTGCTGGGTGGTTTCGCTACACAGGTTACTAAACTCACTATAAAAGTTCATCAATCCAGCGTAAGAAGCATCTGTCCAAACTACAGTGGGTTGCTTACAGTCAAGATAAGAAATTAAATTGATGTCTGGACATAAAACGATTTCGGGATTAGCTCGGAGAATTTTTTGGGCAATTTGGCATGCATAGCCTTGATTAACAACGGGTTCTGCCCAAGGAAAATATATTTGTTTAGATATATGCTTATGCCAGCGATTCTTTGCCTTAGATAATAATTTTAAAGAGGGGGAGTACATCTCCTCAAGAGGACCAATATACTCTATCGTTCCCAATTGTCTTTCCAGAGCTTTCGCTTTGTAGTAATTAGTGCCACAGTGCCCAATTAAGTTGCGAGGCCAAGTACGGTTATTAAAAATATCATAGTGAGTAGCGTATGCTATCTTCATTGACTTTGTTCAAAATTTGCCTTTACGTTAATAAAACCTTTGAATGGCAATTTTTTATATATTACTAAAAAAGGGCTATAAAGTTGCCCTAATTGGGACTGAAATTCACAAGCTTGCACAATATTATTGGGTAGAGAACTTTTATTTTTTAGGTAGTAAATTAATACCTTTAAACTATTGCGTAATGTAAAAAATGGTATCAAAAAAGGTAGGAAGGGACGCTGCCATCGATAAAACCGAGTGACTCGCGTGAGATGATTGGAAAGGCCATATCCATGAGCCAGTCTGAGTAGATAGGCTTGTTCTAATCGATATGGGGGAATATGATGCCAAATCTCCATTTTGGGATTGTGCCAAACTTCCCACTTACTATTTTGAATATAGAACATTATTTCGGCATCTTCTCCGGCAGCCATTGTTTTCTCGTCTCTGCCAGGTATTAGGAGTTTTTCTGGAGGAGGAACGGCGTCTTGCCATGCCTGCTTCCGGATGACTGAACCGGGTGCAGCAGGAATTCGGCGCGGTTTATCGGAACGCTTGTAGTGAAAAGGCGTTGCACCTCGGTTATAGATAGTAAGATACCCTTTTATTTGCTCAAAGTAGGGGGGTGGTAGTTCATCGAGTTTGGCATGAATAATGCCACCATAGGCTCCCACTTGAGGGCGAGCGCTACCAAAGCGATAAGCTTCGGCTATCCAGTTATCTGCTGGTAGATTATCATCATCCAAAAATCCAATCAAGTCGCTGCTTCTAGCTTCCTGTACGGCTCGATATCGCGCATAGGCAGCGCCTTGTTTGGCTTCAAAAATATACCTCAACTGGCTATCTTGACGCCAATTGGTTGCATAGCGAGCAACGACAGCAGCAGTATCGTCATTGCTGTTGTTGTCAACAACTAGCACTTCCCAGTCAATATCCTCTGGACCAACTTGATGAAGCAGTTGATCTAGAACTTCGGGCAGACGTTCTGCACCGTTATATGTGCAAATGGCTACAGTAAAGTCCACGGATATGTTCTTGGCGTTGTCGCATCAATTTTGGCTGTTGTATTGCTTTCAGACTAACAGTAGAGACGTTTAGAGGCAACGTCTCTACTGATGATTGTTAAATGATTTGAGCTTCAAGGAGGCTGAGGGACTGTTTTTTGCTGAAAGTCAGCGTATTGTCCACACAATCAACCAAGATGGTGTCGCCACTCACGAAGGTATTTTCTAGCAGCGCTGTGGCGAGGGTATTTTGCAATTCACGCTGAATGGCGCGTTTGAGAGGACGGGCACCATAGATCGGATCGTAGCCAACTTCCGCCAAGTGGTCTTGGGCAGATGCCGAGAGTTCGATGGTGATTTTTTGATCGGCTAGCAGCTTCTCAATCTGTTTGATTTGAATACTAACAATCTGGCGCAGTTCCGAACGTTCCAGCCGGTGGAAGAGAATAATGTCGTCCACGCGATTGAGGAATTCGGGGCGGAAATGCGATCGCAAAGCATCCGTTACTTTCTTCTGCATCAATTCGTACTGGTCCTCGTTCCCCCCCAGATCGAGAATATGCTCGCTGCCGATGTTGCTTGTCATCACAATCACCGTATTCCGGAAATCTACCGTCCTGCCTTGGGAATCGGTAATTCTTCCATCATCCAGCACTTGCAGCAAGATGTTGAACACATCGCGGTGGGCTTTTTCCACTTCATCCAGCAGCACGACCGAGTAGGGGCGACGGCGAATTGCCTCAGACAGTTGACCGCCTTCTTCGTAACCGACGTACCCTGGAGGGGCACCTACGAGGCGAGAGACAGCGTGTTTTTCCATGTACTCGGACATATCAATCCGTACCAGGGCGTCCTCGCTGTCAAACAGGAACTGAGCTAAGGCACGGGCTAGCTCGGTTTTGCCCACCCCTGTTGGCCCCATGAACAGGAAAGAACCGATCGGACGACTGGGATCTTTCATCCCCGCACGGGTGCGACGGATGGCAGCGGAAACGGCGGCAACGGCTTCTTGCTGACCGATCACCCGTTCGTGGAGATGAGATTCAAGCTGGAGTAGCTTTTGCCGTTCCGACTCTAGCAGGCGGTTGACTGGGATACCCGTCCATTTAGCGACAATTTCGGCGATATCGTCTTCGCGTACCTCTTCCCGCAGCAAGGCAGCACCGCGAGATTGCAGTTCCAACAGTTGGGCTTCTTTGGCTTCCCGGTCGCGTCCTAAAACCTCCAACCGTCCATACTTCAGCTGAGCAGCTTTGTTAAGGTCGTAGGCGCGTTCTGCCTGCTCTATTTGCACCCGGAGTTTATCTTCTTCCTCCTTCACTGCGTTAATGTCTTCTAGGAGCTGTTTTTCTGATTGCCACTGGGAACTGAGTTGAACTTGTTTTTCGCTCAGGGAGGCAATCTCTTGTTCAATACGCTCTAAACGCTCTTGAGAAGAACGGAAGGCACCCACAACGGTTGTTAAACCCGTCCGTTGACCTTCTCCTTGCAGGGAGAGCTTTTCCATCTCTAGCTGCATCACCCGTCGGTCAATTGCCTCTAGTTCTACCGGCTTGGACGTAATCTCCATTTTCAGCTTGGCAGCAGCTTCATCGACCAAGTCAATTGCTTTATCTGGCAAAAACCGCTCGGTGATGTAGCGATCGCTCAAGCTGGCGGCGGCAACTAAGGCAGAATCGGTAATCTTCACGCCGTGGTGGACTTCGTAACGTTCTTTCAGCCCCCGCAGAATCGAAACCGTGTCTTCTACGCTGGGCTGATTAACATAGACTTGTTGAAACCGGCGTTCGAGTGCCGCATCTTTTTCAATGTGCTTGCGGTACTCGTCTAGAGTCGTCGCCCCAATGCAACGCAGTTCTCCCCGCGCCAGCATCGGTTTGAGCAAGTTACTCGCATCCATTGCCCCTTGAGTGGCACCAGCACCAACCACCGTGTGCATCTCATCAATAAAGAGGACAATCTGACCGACTGAATCGATGACTTCTTTTAGCACCGATCTGAGGCGGTCTTCAAATTCTCCCCGATATTTGGCTCCCGCAATCAGACTCCCCATATCCAGGGCAATTAGGCGGCGGTTCTTCAAAGATTCAGGTACATCGCCGTTGATGATGCGCTGGGCTAACCCTTCTGCGATCGCTGTCTTACCTACTCCTGGTTCCCCAATCAAAACGGGGTTGTTCTTACTCCGGCGAGATAGCACCTGCACCACGCGGCGAATTTCCTCATCTCGCCCAATTACGGGGTCTAACTTACCAGATTTGGCTGTTTCTGTCAGATCGCGCCCGTACTTTTCCAAGGCTTCATAGCGAGCCTCTGGATTTTGGTCTTTTACTTTCTGCGTACCCCGAACCTCTTTGATCGTTGCTTCTAGCTTTTGCCGATCGAAGTTGAAGCTTTTGAGCAACCGGCGTCCGATGCGGTCATCTTCGACGAAGCCGACTAATAGATGTTCTACCGAGATGAATTCGTCCTGCAAGGTAGTTCGTGAGGCTTCAGCTCGGTCTAACATGACATCTAAGCCTCTCCCCAGGTACAACTGGTCAACGACAGCGACTTTGGGCTGGCGTTGGGTGAAGGCTTCGAGTTGCGACTTTAACGCCTGGATGTCCACATTGACTCGACTCAAAATCCGATTTGTCAGCCCTTCTTCTTCTTCCAGAAGCGCGATCGTTAAATGCTCTACCTCTAGCTGCTGATTTTTGAATCGACGCGCCACATCTTGAGATTTGATGATGGCTTCCCAGGCTTTCTCAGTAAACTTGGCAGGGTCAGTAGGCTGCATTTTATAAAACGAATCTCAGTCGAATACCGTGTCTCACACGTCAGTATAACAATCTGAAGTCAATGGCTCATTGCCAGATTGCGAATTAAAAAAAATTCCCTCCCTGGTGTGAGGGAAGGAATGGAGGGTGGGATGAAAGTCCACCTTTCGACTCAACAAGGGCGGAGAGACTCCACCCCAATCGCACTTAACTGACTGCTTCTGCCTCAACTGGCTCTGGCTTCGGTTCGCGCACTTCCTGCTTGATGGTGAGGTAGCGGATGACTTCTTCCGACAGACGCATTGCCCGTTCCATCGGCGCTATCTGGCTGCCATTGCATTTGTAGTTCATTTGAACATAAATGCCTTCCCGATGCTTGCCGATATCTTGAGCTAGACGCCGCCGACCCCGATGCTGGATTTCGATGTCGTGTGCCCCATTGTCGCTCAAGATACCTTGATACTTGGCGATCGCCAAGTTTACTTGTTCCTCGGTCAAATCGGGACGGAGGATGTACATAGTTTCGTAAACGATCTGCATTGCTGTTAATCTCCTTATGGACAAGACGGCTTCTTCTAGCACTGGGACTAGGAAGTTTGGGATTGGGAATGGAAGTCGCACCTTGAAAATCTCAACTCGCTAGCCTATAGCGTCTAAAGATGAAGAAGCAAGGAATTAAAATCTTACTACCAGTCCATCAATTGTACAAAGTTACCAGGGTAAATTCACCTCAACGTCCAGACCACACATCAGCATAATCAAATAGCAGTCAACATTATGGCGCAGCGCTACGTCCGAGTCCGAACCGCAAAAGGACAGACTTACTACGGTTTATTGCAACTAAGCCGAGGCGTTCAGGTGCTTGATGCGCCTCCCTGGTTACACGGGCAACCTACGGATTTGCAGTTAGAACCCGATACTTATCAAATTCTGGCTCCTTGTGCCCCGTCTAAAATTATCGCGGTGGGCAAAAATTATGCCAGCCACGCCGCTGAAATGGGGACGGATGTGCCAAAAGAACCGTTACTATTTCTCAAGCCGCCAACGTCTGTAACCGGAGCGGGGACAGAAATTCACTACCCCCCGCAGTCACAGCGAGTGGACTACGAGGGCGAATTAGCTTTAATCATTGGCGATCGCGTTTATTGCTGTACGCCAGAAGAGGCACAAACTAAAATTTGGGGTTACACCATTGCCAATGATGTTACCGCCCGCGATCTGCAAAAGCAGGATCTTCAATGGACGCGGGCAAAAGGATTTGATACTTTTTGTCCTTTGGGACCGTGGATCGTCCGTGAGTTGAGTCCGGCTGCCCGCTTGCAAACTTTTCTCAATGACGATCCCCAGCCGGTGCAGTCAGCACTGATTAATCAGATGGTATTTGCGCCCGATTTTCTAGTGTCTTACATCTCTCAGGTGATGACGCTGTTACCGGGAGACGTGGTGCTGACTGGAACGCCTCAAGGGATTGGTCCGATGCAGGTGGGCGATCGCGTTCGCATCGAAATTGAAGGCATCGGTCACATGGAAAACACGATTGTGTCACGTCCCATACCAGCCGCGCCCTAACGAAGATTCTGCCTGCGGCAAGAAACTAGGGAACTTGGCTGTAAACTGCCTCTGAAATCCCAGGAATTTCTGCGTAACGTCCTATCACAGACTGAACAACTGAATAGGCGCAGGCAGCAAGCGTTCCTAGAAAAACAACATTAAACAGCGTTTGTCCTACCAAGCCAGTTCCTAGCGCTGGAGTCAAAATTTGCAATGCCATAGTACACAAAAATAGAGCAATGTCTATTAAGAGTGCCTGCATGGTGTTAAAACGAATGAAATGGCTAATCTTTTCGTTTCTAACTACGCCTAAGAACAAGACAAAGAAAATGATTAAACTGGCAAACGGTATACTGTAAATTGCTAGCAACGGTTGTAGCGGCAATAAAATCAGTGCTAAGACAGGAAACTGTCTAAACAGATACGCCCCAAAGGGAAGCACAGAAAGCAAAGGGAGTAAATAAGGAAGGCAAGCGAAAACCCGGTCTTTCGCTGTTGCTGAACCACGCCAAGTCATCGTGCGTTCTCCTGAAATAATATATTTATCGCCAGTTATTACTAAGTTCAGGATAACGCAGATGCGATGTCAACCAGGACACCCCTAGGTCAGACGTGCCTCATCAAAGACAAGGAGCCTGTAGCGTAGGCGCACTCTTGTTTGTCAGAGAAAGTAGCGATCGCCATTAAACCCCAAATCGCAAATAGCACCTCAGCAGGCTTTAAACTTCAGCAAATAAACTTGAGCAAAACGAGATTACTCAATATTGGCAATCCGGAAGCCCATAAGACACTCGTATTGATCGGGTTGATTTTCGGTAAGCTTGTGAATCGCTTGAGCGCAGCGGAGCTGCCCCTGACGCCAGCGGGGTTGACCACTTTGATCGGCAAGTAAACAGGTCTGACAAACTTGTTTGGGGGAGAGTATCTGCTCATCCGTAAGAATGACTAACATTTAATACCTCCACGAGAGCTTTAATTCGCCCGCATCCATTCTAGGTCAGGTTTTCGGCGAAATATGGTAAATTAACATACAGCTTAATGTCCTCTCCTAAAAGTAGGAGTGAGGATGGTTACTAAAGCGACGCTTTGTGCGTGTGGGAAGAGAGGAGGGCAGAAAATAAATTTGGCACCTAACTTTGGGAGCTGAACAGTATGGGCGTCTAATCCCTCTAAAGTCTTGCAGTTTGCGATCGCATCGGTTGCCAAGTGGGTAAGGTTAACATCATGGGCAACTTTTTCTAAATCCCAATTTATCCGGGGTTGGCGATCGAATGTCAAGCAAATTTTTCCAGCTCCTCAAGCTCCTTATGAATGGGCGAGAAAAATACAGCAAAATTGCATACTGTGCCAGGTTAGCTAGTTTGGATGAAAGGTTGCCAAAAATTGTTCGCTTCAAGTGTTAACAGAAAAGTTGGGTAGAGACACGACTCCAACAGCGTTAAGATTGAAGACTCCCGAAAATACTGACCTGGGCTAGTAGCGCGGACATGGCGTTGACCGAAAGCGCACCCGAATCAAAGTTTGAAAGGAAGACTGACACTATTTCTAGGGGTTCACTTTGTGAGTAAAACAAACTTAGACTTTCTAGCCGAAACCGATCCTACCGTTGCCAGCTTTGTCCAAGAAGAACTCCAGCGCCAACGCGCCCACTTGGAGCTAATTGCCAGTGAAAACTTTACCTCCGCAGCAGTGCTGGCAGCACAAGGCTCGGTATTAACAAATAAGTATGCCGAAGGTTTGCCGGGGAAACGCTATTACGGCGGCTGTGACTTTATCGACAAAATTGAGCAATTGGCGATTGACCGCGCCAAACAGCTATTCGGAGCAGCTCACGCGAATGTGCAACCGCATTCGGGGGCGCAGGCGAATTTTGCCGTTTTCTTGACCCTGTTGCAGCCAGGAGACACGATTATGGGGATGGATTTGTCTCACGGGGGGCATTTAACCCACGGTTCGCCGGTCAATGTGTCGGGGAAGTGGTTTAAGGTTTGCCACTATGGAGTCAGTCAGGAAACCGAGCAGCTAGACTACGATCAGATCCGGGATTTGGCGCTACAACACCGTCCTAAGTTAATCATTTGCGGCTATTCAGCTTATCCGCGCATCATTGACTTTGAGAAATTCCGCGCGATCGCTGATGAAGTCGGAGCTTATCTATTAGCGGATATCGCCCATATTGCGGGTTTAGTTGCCACAGGTCATCACCCCAATCCTCTACCCCACTGCCACGTCGTCACCACTACCACCCACAAGACCCTGCGCGGTCCTAGAGGCGGCTTAATTATGACCAGCGACCCAGAACTCGGCAAGCAACTAGACAAAGCCGTGTTCCCCGGTACTCAAGGGGGTCCCTTAGAACACGTCATTGCCGCTAAGGCGGTGGCATTTGGGGAAGCACTGCAACCCGCGTTTAAAACTTATTCAGCGCAAGTAATTGAAAATGCTCGTGCTTTGGCAACTCAGTTGCAAAAACGCGGCTTCAAGATTGTTTCTGACGGGACTGACAATCACTTGATGCTAGTAGACTTGCGCTCTATCAGCATGACTGGCAAGCGAGCCGATCAGCTAGTGAGCGGAGTGAACATTACCGCGAATAAAAATACCGTACCCTTCGATCCAGAGTCGCCATTCGTAACCAGTGGCTTGCGGCTGGGTTCGCCAGCAATGACGACGCGCGGGATGTCTACTGGTGAATTTACAGAAATCGGGGATATTATTGCCGAACGGCTCCTGAATCCAGAAGAGGAAGCAGTGGCGGCGGAATGTCGGCGGCGAGTGGCAGCATTATGCGATCGCTTCCCCCTGTACCCCCACCTGACAATTCCCGTACCAGCCTTGGCATAAAAATCGTAGGGGCGGCTATGCCCCTACTCCCCATTCCCCCGCTTAATTCCCCATCCCCCTCTGCCTCTTCCCGTCTGAAATGTAGTAGACTCTGCCTGACGATTGTTTTGAAGGATGAAAGATCAATAGCGATTAGCAATCAGCTAACAGCTTTTTTTTAATTTCTCCCTTCTGATGTCTAGTACCCTACTTAATTTCAGATGCCCCCCCAGCTGTATCACCTGGTTGCCTTTCTCGTATCTGCCTGTGTTGTCCTCTGGGCAACACCCGTTGTGAACAAAATTGGCCTCCAAAAGGGACTGGTTGATTTACCCAGTGAGCGCAAAGTCCATAAGCATCCTATCGTGCGGGTGGGAGGTGTCTCTATCTTTGCAGGCACCATTATTGCCCTACTGATTGTTTGGGGAACCGGGGGATTTGGCGCTTTGAGCACAGAGAAATCCCTAGAAGTTTGGGGCGTTATCTTGGGTGGTCTTGGTTTTTTCCTGGTTGGCTTAGCCGATGATTTGTTTAGTTTGTCGCCTTTCTTGCGGCTGTTTCTGCAAATTATCATTGCCAGCTGGGCTTGGCACCTCGGCGTCCAAATTGACTTCCTCACCGTTCCCTTTGCTGGACTGGTCACATTGCCAGACACAATTAGCTGGCCGATTACCGTCATTTGGCTGGTCGGTCTGACTAATGCCATCAATTGGATTGATGGTCTAGACGGTCTAGCTGCCGGTGTTTCTGGCATCGCTGCCGTGGTGATGCTGATTGTAAGTTTGTTTATGAACCAACCAGCGGCAGCACTGATTGCCGCAGCGCTTGCCGGTGGCTCATTGGGATTTCTTCGATATAATTTCAACCCCGCTCAGATTTTTATGGGGGATGGCGGAGCCTATTTTATGGGCTTTACCCTGGCTGGTGTCGGCGTAATTGGCTTAGTAAAAAGCACTGCTGTCACTGCGGTATTACTGCCTTACCTGATTCTGGCTGTGCCAATTGTGGATATGTCAGCGGTGATTGTGCAACGGTTGTTACGTGGCAATTCGCCTTTTATTGGCGATAAATTCCATCTGCATCATCGGCTGCTGCAAGCGGGTCTGCCACAACGTTTGATAGTTCTGTTTATCTACGCTTTGACGCTCTGGGTGGGAAGTTTAGCCCTAGCTTTGGCTAAAATACCAAGCGGACTGGCTTATGCGATGGGTGCAACGTTGTTGTTGGGGTATACCAGCTGGCAAGTTTGGCGAAATTCGCGTATGAGGAGTGAGGAATGAGGAAAAATACAAAATTAAAAAATAAAAAACTTTTGCATGAGTGCTGAAATTATTTGTGTTGGTACAGAACTGCTACTCGGCGATATTCTCAATAGCAACGCCCAATTTTTGGCGCAGCAACTAGCCTCTCTGGGAATCCGCCACTACTATCAAACGGTGGTGGGAGATAATCCTGGACGTCTCAAGCAGGTGTTGGAAATTGCTGCTGGGAGATCCCATCTGCTGATCTTTACTGGCGGTCTGGGTCCTACTCCCGACGACTTGACCGTGGAAGCGATCGCTGATTTTTTTGGCGTTCCCTTGGTAGAACAACCGGAAATCGTCGAAGACATTACTCGCAAATACGCCATGCGGGGGCGTCAGATGACCCCTAGCAATCGAAAACAAGCGCTCATTCCCCAGGACGCCTCAATTTTACCCAATCCAGGCGGTACGGCCCCCGGTATGATCTGGCAACCCCGCACGGGTCTGACGATTCTGACTTTCCCCGGCGTCCCTTCAGAAATGAAGCGGATGTGGCAGGAAACCGCCGTCCCCTTTCTCAAGAGTCAAGGCTGGGGCAAAGAAATCATCTACAGCCGGATGTTAAAGTTCTGGGGAATTGCGGAATCGGCTCTAGCTGAAAAAGTCGCGCCGTTCCTCGACCTCCCTAACCCCACCGTTGCTCCTTACGCCCTTCACGGAGAGGTGCGGCTGCGAGTCTCGGCAAGAGCGGCGTCAGAACCGGAAGCGGTAGGACTAATTGAGCCAGTGGCACAACAACTGCGGCAGATAGGAGGGCTGGATTATTACGGCACTGACACTGACACTCTTGCTTCTGTTGTCGGCTTTTTGTTGCAAGAAGCCGGGGAAACGCTTTCGGTGGCAGAATCCTGTACGGGTGGAGGATTGGGGCAGATGCTAACCAGTATCGCCGGGAGTTCCAATTATTTTTTGGGCGGCGTCATTTCTTATGACAACTCGGTGAAAATTTCCCTTTTGGGTGTCAATCCAGAAGACTTAGCCCAGGTCGGTGCGGTGAGCGACGCGGTCGCCAAGCAAATGGCAGTAGGTGTAAAAACACGTCTCTCAACCACTTGGGGACTCAGTATCACAGGGATTGCTGGGCCAGGAGGTGGTACGGAAACCAAGCCGGTGGGATTAGTCTATATTGGTCTAGCGGGGCCGGATGACACGGTAGAAAGTTTTAAGCACCAGCTGGGTCAAAATCGAGAGCGAGACTCGATTCGGTACGCCAGCGCTTCAATTGCCCTTGACCAACTGCGGCGAACAATGTTGAAGAAAAAATTAACGGCGGATGTGTCTTAAGACGGATAGACGCCGCCCGGTCACACACATCCATAGTGAGATTACTCACCTGTTTCTCCATGTGCTAGGGTTAGAATAAATCTTAACCACAATAGGATTCATAAACTCTCACGTTTGCCCTGTTGTTAAGTACTCATCCTGGTTGTATTGCAGGAGTTTTCAATTCAATGGACTATATAGAAAATGTGTTGGAAAAGCTCAAAGAATGGGCACGTAAGCTCATCGAAACGCTCCTGGGACCGGAAGCTGAGCCGGAACCAGAACTGATTCCAATTCCAGTGAATGAGAGAGCGTCGCGCCGGCGTAGTTAGTCTATTGAGTTGCTGCTGAAACCTTGGGCATAGTTACTGTTCTGGTGCTGCACGGACCAAACTTAAACCTATTGGGACTCCGAGAACCAGGGATTTATGGCTCTGTGACGTTGGATGAGATTAATCGCCTGTTAGAACAAGAAGGGCAAACGCTCGACTGTAAGGTCTTTACTTTACAGTCAAATCATGAAGGCGTCTTAGTAGATGCAATTCAGAATGCCGTTGGGCAGCACCAGGGAATTTTAATTAACGCTGGGGCATATACTCATACCAGCGTAGCGATACGGGATGCGATCGCGGCTGTTAACCTTCCGACTGTAGAAGTGCATCTGAGTAATATTTACCGACGCGAAGCTTTCCGACATCATTCTTATATCGCACCCATTGCAATTGGACAAATCAGCGGCTTTGGTGCAGAGAGTTACCGCTTGGGGTTAAACGCTCTAGTTCACCACTTGAGACAAAAAAGTGGCGGTGAATAAACTTCGTGGCGAATGATTGTCTTTGTTTGAGGAACAGATGACCGACCCGATTCGGCGTTGCTTCCCGGCGTAACAAGCGATCGCCTGAAAATGAGCTTCATTAAACGCATAGCATATTGGCTCGGTCGTCTTAGCAGCGACCGGGTTTTTTTTGGAGTTTATTCCCTCCCCGTCAGGGAGCCATTTACTGCCAAACTTCTTATGTATGGGTGTTTTGAGTAACAAGTGCTGTTGCTTGTAGCTGAATCGTTCTTAGCTTAAATTCTTAGCTCAGCTGTGCGGTACATTCAAGAATCAATTTTTGATTTTCTAAGGCGTAAGGCTGAATTTCCAGCGCTTGTCGAAAAGCTTGAATGGCAGCGCTGTAGTCTTTGAGTGCGATATGGCACAACCCCATCCCATGCAGCGCCCCAAAATGGAACGGGATGAGCTTAACCACCATCTGGCAGTCTTGGAGCGCCTTTTTGTACTCCCTGAGAATATAGTAAAGAACGGCTCGTCTATTCCAGGCTTCCGCGAAATTTGGTTGAGTCTCAATCAGGTCGGTGAGTAACGCCTCTGCTTTGGCAAGCTCTCCTGCCTCCAGCATTGCCTGCGATCGCCCAAGTAGTTCAAACCCTACCGCTCCCTTTTGATGAAACCAGACGCGCCACAGCTCTGCTGTAGCCTCATAGCGGACGGTTTCATCAGGATTTTTTAAGTCTTCTAGTAACGAATTGATAGAAAATTCATTCATGAATATCACTTCCAATCGGTCGCGTTGGCTTCTAATCTCTCTATCCTTATGTTTAGCAGCTATCTGTTGGATAGGGGCAACTACCGCTTTGTCAGGAGGAACGATCGTGTTTGCCGGAAAACCACCCACTAATCTCGGTGTCCAGTCAGGCCAACTAGCGCCTTGCCCTAGTACGCCCAACTGTGTCAGCAGTCAAAGCCAAAATGCCCAGAATAAAATTGAGCCTTTGACCTACAACTCTTCCCCAACGGAGGCGATCGCTAATCTCAAGACAGTTATCAACTCCCTCTCGAAAACCAAAATTATCACCGAAACGGAGAATTACCTCTACGCGGAATTCACCAGTGCGCTGATGGGGTTTGTCGATGACGTGGAATTTTATCTCGATGAAAGCGCAAAAACGATCCACGTTCGTTCAGCCTCCCGCCTAGGACAGTCGGATTTGGGGGTGAACCGTAAAAGAATAGAGACAATCAGAGCCAAACTCAACGAACTGAGAAGCTAGGTGTAAGTAATAAAACCCCTTCAATCGGTTCTCCCCCACAGAAAAGCTCCTCTTCGCCCCCTCCTCGCTTACGGGGAGGGTTGCGGGTGGGGTTCTTGTCATCCTGAAAACAGAATGGAGATGTGCGCGATGCCAACAGAAACACAAACCCCAAAAATAGTCGTCGTTGGTGCTGGTTGGGCAGGGTTGGGGGCTACCTACCACCTAGCGCGTCAAGGCTATGACGTAACCCTTCTAGAGGCTGGCCCCTATCCGGGTGGCTTGGTGGCGGGCTGGAAGACCGCAGGGGGGCGCTCTGTAGAAGCGGGGATTCATGGTTTCTGGTATCCTTACCGAAATATCTTTTCTTTGGTAAAGGAATTAGGGCTGAGTCCGTTTACGCCTTGGACTCGTTCCTCCCAGTATTCTCCAGCCGGTTTAGAAGTCGAATCTCCCATTTTCCAAGACTTACCGCGACTTCCCACTCCACTTGGAACTTTTCTCTACACGCAATTTAAACGGTTGCCATTAAGCGATCGCCTATCAGCTTTACCGCTACTCTACGCAGTTATTGATTTTGACAATAGCGACGAAGCTTGGCGACGCTATGACTCTGTAACGGCGCGAGAACTCTTCAAAGATTTTGGGGTTTCGGCGCGGCTTTACCGCGATTCCTTTGAGCCGATGCTGCTGGTTGGTTTATTTGCCCCTGGAGAGCAATGTTCCGCCGCTGCCGCGCTGGGTATGCTTTATTACTTCATTTTGGCTCACCAACCCGATTTTGATGTCGTTTGGTGTCGCGGAACAGTTGGTGAGATGATATTTCGCCCTTGGGTGGAACGCATCGAACAAACAGGGGGAAAATTACTCGCTAACCGACGAGTCAGTGACGTAATTGTTGATAGCAATAATCAAGCGACAGCGGTTGTTTGTGGGGATGAAGTTTTTGAGGCAGATGCGATTATATTTGCCGTTGGTATCAGCGGTATGAAGAAGATTGTGTCTGGTAGCCCCAGCTTACAAAACCGTAAAGAATTTCGGGATATTCATAACTTGGGTGCGGTTGATGTGTTGGCAACCCGTCTCTGGTTTGACCGCAAAATTAATATTCCTCGTCCTTCCAATGCCTGTTTTGGTTTTAATGCAACAACTGGATGGACGTTTTTTGATTTAAATGCCATACATGATGAGTATCGCGATGAGCCAGGGACAGTTATTGAAGCAGATTTTTATCACGCCAATCAGTTTCTTCCCTTAGGCGATGAGGAAATTGTGCCCCTTGTTCAGCAAGATTTAGCCACTTGTATCCCGGCTTTTCGAGACGCGAAAGTAATCGATAGCAGTGCAATCCGCCTGCCGCGTGCGGTGACTCACTTTTTCCCTGGTAGCTATCAGTATATGTTACCAGGAGAGACAAGTATCAAGAATGTCTTTATGAGCGGCGATTGGATTGTGACTCGTCACGGTTCTTGGTCACAAGAAAAGGCTTATGTAACTGGTTTGGAAGCGGCAAATTTGGTGATTTCGCGCTTTAGGAATGGAAGTAAGGCGGCAATTTTACCAGTAGAAGCGGATGAACCGCATATTCAAATGGGTCGATCGCTTAACCAAAGTATACGTAATTTCAGTAAAACATTCTTACCTAATTTTTGGCTACCCTAGGTACGATCGCTCTCGTCAGAGTTTACAAACCAAATATGTCTCTTTTTAGCTCTGCATAAACGTTAGTTCCAGGAGCCACTAGCGGTGCCAGTGTATCTCTGCAAAAGGCATCTGCTGTATTACCAGCACCTCTTAGATTGAGTAACGTTTTAGCTGCATTGTAAATATCACCTCTCGCCGATTTTATATCATCTTGTGCATTCCCACGATTGATACTATTACTTATGGCTGTTTGTTTTGCTGCCAGCAATTCATCAATCCGATCCAGTTTCCCAGATGTAACACACAGCCGCTTAAGTATCTCGTCGCTAAATAAATATGATTCTATATGCCGAAGGGAGAGGACTTTAACATCTTTGGTAACTAGCTCTTCAATCTCCTTTGCGCTTTTATCGTCTCTATCAACAACACGAATAATGTCCACACCTTTAGCTAAGGCTTTAATCGTTGCAATTAAGGCAAATCTATCTTCCTCAACCTCATTGCAACTACCAGCTGAAAGAAATTGGGTGTCTGGAAATTCTGTGGCAAAAATAGTGCGGTAGCATTGTGCATCGAATTCAGCTTTTTTAGGGTTGCCTGTCCCCATAATATTGCCTTCACAAATGACTACCTTCCGAGGAGCTACCAGATCAGATAAATCATCCAATGCTACTCTAAGCGTCCGCTCCCAGAACGCACGGTTAACAGGGTGAGGTTCCAGAATCTGTGGTTGGTCAAAGTCTTTCTCGTCAAAATCGAGGAATACCACTTCACCGGGATTAGCCTCTTGTAAATCTCTGGCACGGCGCATCATGCCGATGGAATGCGTCGCTATCCAAAGCTGGCAATTTTCTGGAAGAAGTTTAAAAAATTCGTCCAGCAATTTGCTTTGTAGGCGAGTGTTCATGTGGGTTTCTGGCTCATCAACACAGAAAACCGTGTTGCTAAAAGACACTCTTTTTACAACAAAGTCAAGTAGCAAATCAAATGCGGCTTTTTCCCCCCCAGACAAATTTTTATACCGGAAATTTTGACTTAGACCCTTTGTGAAGAAAAATGTTCCATCTTCAAGTGGATTACCTGGACCATTAAGCACTAAATCGCCAAAAACCAGAAGCATCGACTCTCTTATCTGACCAATTAATTCTTCACGTAGATTTCCTACCGTTATTCCATCACGTGTTCCTCCATATACAAATGCAACGGTTTCTGCAACTAAACGTTGATAATTTAAAGAAACATTGACATCATTATCAATTAATCTTTGAATGCGGGTTATATCGGCATTAGCATCAATTTTTTGAATATTGGTAACTGTAAAATCAGCCTCGTTTCGATATGCAGAGCGAAAATAAAAAAGCTTTTTTTGTTGAGTTTCTTCTTGTGGTAGCTGTTCGTGGAAAGATACATCAACCAATCCATCCCATACCAGTTCAGGCAGTCCTACTTTATTGAGGTAATCTTTGTCAATATTAAATCCTACAAATCGATTTATTGTTTTTTTGTAATACAATAGGAAGGCATCAAACAATGATGATTTGCCACATCCATTTGGACCAGTCATTACAACTAGACGGGCAGTTTCGGGAATGCCCTGGATAGTGAGATCGTGGAATCGCTTAAAGGACTTAATAGTAACTTTATTTATCCGCATTTGAGTGTGTTAGTACATATTAGACTAATGCTAGAGCGCTAATAGACAGTATCCAGGAGTTGGCTTGGCACTATCCATTGATCGTTTATAGTACAATTTTACTACTCCTAAATGAGCAGAGTGGGAATTTCCACTACACGAGCAAAGATTTTCTCTGCTTCATTCTCTCAACAATTTCAGGAACATCCGGTATTTGTCATTTGACTATAACTTCGTGGAAGCCCTCTTTCCTCCTCATTGGAGAGCGATCGCATCCTCATTACTCACTCAACTTGATATCTTGGTAGAAAACACGGGGTTAAGTCCTATGGTGACGACAGCGAAAACCACTCAAGGGAGAGTTGTACTGAAAAACATCAGTTGGCAAACGTTTGAAACAATACTTGCAGAGATGGGGGAAGATCGTAACACTCGGCTGGCTTACGATCGCGGAACGCTGGAAATTATGACTCCTCTGATGCCTCATGAGCATAACAATAGACTGCTGGAACACTTGGTTCTCGCTTTAGCTGAGGAACTGAACCTCAACCTCAGAAGTGCTGGATCTCTCACTTGTAAGCGTCCAGACTTACAGCGGGGTGTTGAACCGGATTCTTGCTTTTATATTCAAAATGAACCGCTAATCAGACAGAAAAGGGATATTGACTTAACGATTGACCCACCTCCTGACTTAGCAGTGGAGGTGGACTATACCAGCGCTTCGGTTGACAGACTTTCAATTTATCTGGCTTTAGGTGTTCCGGAAGTTTGGCGTTATGACGAACCTGTGATGCAAATTTATCGATTGCGAGACGAAGTGTATGTTCCTTGCACTGTCTCTCCTACTTTTGCAAATCTACCCTTAACAACAGAAATTCCAGGGTTTCTGGAAGAAAGTCTAAGAATTGGGGAAATCCCCATGATTCGGTCTTTTCGCGCTTGGGTAAGACAGCAAATAGAGCATCGTGACGACAATTGTTGAGGAGAATTGAGGACGCGATCGCTCGAAAGATTTATTATATTCAAAGTTTAATTATCCGGAGCTAATGTCTTATGCCTAACGTTGAGGAAGACGAAATCCGAGAGAATCGCATTGCCATGGAAATAATCATCGATGCCTATGACGAAGAAGAACAGGCGATGGGATGGTACTACTACCTTAACGATAATCTCAACTTCCCCTTTAAAGCTAAGTGGGTGAGAAAGGGAGGCAAATCATCCTCACCTGAAGGCAAAGAAGTTGAGGTAGTGGAAATGTCATCAGAAGATGAATGCTTGCACGATATGTTTGTGGAAGTGCTTTACAAAGATGCTACAGGTGAAGATACGTTCTCGGCTCGTTTATCAGAAATAGAACCGATTGATGCTGATAGCGAAACCTTGGAAGCACTCGCAGACTGGCACTATTGGCTTGACAGAGGATACGAGTTTTAAAGGAGTCGTTTTAATGGCAGTTTATCAAGTCCGGCTGGTAAATCCAGCGATCGCGCTTGACCGTACCATCTCCGTGCCAGACGATCAGTATATTCTAGATATGGCTGAAGATGCGGGCATTCGATTACCTTCTGGGTGTAAGCAAGGGGAATGTTCGGCTTGTATCGCCAAGTTGGTGAGTGGTGAAGTAGACCAAAGCGAACAAAAATTTCTACGTCCAAAAGAACTAGAGGCTGGTTATACTGTTACCTGTGTGGCTTATCCGCTGTCGGATTGCACTTTAGAAACCCACCAAGAACAAGTGTTATATAAATCAGCTCTTTACTTTCAGCCAGATACTGCTAAATCTGAATAATTTTTGTGCGAATGCTTGCAATATTTCGGAACTAGCAATTAAGTCAGTTTTTACTAAAGATACAGATGGTTTTGTTGCCATATTTTTAGGTGGCAATTTGGTTAAACTTGCCGCTACACGAGTATTTACAGGGAAGATTATTGAGTGCGATCGCGCTGACGTATATGAAAAAGTCGAAAAATAAAATTTTTTTAAAAAAGAATACATCGTTTTGAAGAAATGAAGAGTGAAATAGCCAGTACGGAGGATAAAAATGAGTCGGTTACTCTACGAAAATTCAGTCTCTTATAAAGGATATCTGATCATCCCATTTGTTTTTGGGATAGCGGATGGTCAAAATATTTACTCTTATAGTTTACTTTCTGAATTAGGGCATAAAGGTAAATTTCATAAATTGGAAAATCCGGCTGGTATTTATTCAAGTTGCATTGATACGATTATTGAGGCAGCCAAAGAACATCTAGATGAGAATTCAGATGTTGTTAGCCAAAACGATTATTTTAAAAACAGATACATTTATCAAGATAATTTGATTATTGTTTATCAATTAGCAAGTAAATATTTTTACGATCATTATAAATCTGATAACTTAAATAATGTTGCCGCGCCAAAAATATTTGGAACTGAACAAGAGTGCATTACCTGGATAAAAGAGGGACTAGATAAGTCACAGATTAATCAACAAGTTTAAATTTTACGAGCATAGAAGTAAGGTGGACAATGCCCACCCTACTCAACGTTCTTTTTGGTACTATTTTGAATGAGAACGCGCTTGTTTCACCATTGCAATGAGCGTATGGTGAGCATCTTCGGCATCTTTGAGAATATGATCGAAGTGAATGCGTATCGGCACATCCGAACCTTTGACTTGTGCCATGAGATTCATACCTTCTGGATCTACTGAAACCATTTCTGCCTTTGCAGCATCGGGAGAATTACCATAAGTTTGGGCGTAAAGAACGACAGCATCAGCATGATCGTCGTTCATGTGAGCGCAAATGCGATCGCTTATTTCAGACGTTATTGCATCGGACATTAGATAGCATCCTCTGATGTAATTAATTAAGAATGTTTAGCGACAAAATTGGTAACTACATTGACGAATTCAACTGTTGACTCATAGGGTAGAACATTACGACCTAACATTTTGATACCCTCAGCATTAGGTAAAGACTTCTGATAGTCAGCCAAGCGTTCATCGGGAGTTTCACCTTTGCCAGCTTGACTAATGCTGGATGCCGTGTCGCCGACGACTACTAGAGTGGGTTGAGAGATAGATGCGATCGCGTCTCGATAATCTTGCCGCCAAAACCCTGCTAGGAAGGAAAAAACAGCATGGCGAGTCTTTGGATCTGTCGCACCTTTCTCCAAAGTTTGCAGCCACTCCCGATCGACTGAATCAGCTTTTTCAAAGAGTTGTTTAGTTGAGAAAGAACGTAGGAACTGTTCGCGCCGCGCATAACGATAGAAGGCACTCCCAAAAGGAGAGTCTAACAGATTCCAGGTAAGTTTTTGTCGCCAATTTGCTCTAGGTTTAGCAAGTAATGTCAAAGCGGGAGGGCCAGCCAGCACCAAGCCTCGAATAAAATTAGAATTCGTTTCTAGACGAACTAACTCAATTGCTACCGGCAGCAAAGCCCCTTGAACCACTACAATTACAGGTTTTTGAACTACAGTCTGCAAAAAATGTTGCAATTGCTGTGCCCAATCAAGAGGACTATAAGCCACATGAGGCATATCGCTCTCACCACATCCCAGTAAGTCTGGATTATAAATTGGATTCCGGCGACCCGCTTCATACCATTCTCGACAGAATCGCTGCCAAAACTTTCGGGATAATCCTACACCAATGGGATGAATTAATAGGAGGGGAGTCCCATCATTTGTATTTGGATTAATTGCGGTATGAAATTCGTAGGCGCAGCGATAATTTTTCCAAGTGTAAAACTGCGTAGGAGTTACAGTTTCAGTTGCAGAAATTTGTAGATTTTGAGTTGAAGACAAGGGTTGCATAATTATCCAGAAAGCAATTAGGGTTAGGAGCATCCCAATCAGAGTAAAAACTCCTGATGGCTAAAATCGCGGATATACAAACGAAGCCTGATGAAAGCAGGTTTCAGCTTGTAGGCTTGTTTTTAGAAAAATGGGATGCACTTTGCTCATTTTTTGGGTTGATGAGCTAAATTTTGAGTTAACTTAACAGTGCCTCCTGGCAAAGCTCAGCTCATCTATCGCTCGTAAGAATAAATATCTCCCGGTTGTTTGAATAGGGTAGATGAACGAGCAGAAAGCAATTGCAGATCGTCCTTATCTAGTTGAAGACTCAAAGCTTCTACATTCTTTTGAATCTGCTGACGATCTTGAGTAAAGCCTGAGATGACAGCCGCAACACCCGGCTGCTGCTTAACCCAGTTTAAAGCTACTTGAGAAATTGTTTTCTCATATTTTTTTGCCACCTGTGCCAACGTGTCTAGCATCTCTAAGACAGGTTGCCAGCCGCCGTGGGCGCGGATCATACTGTTGTAGTAGAAGCCACGGGCATGAGAGCCTTCGCTGGGGGGTGACGAGATGCCCCGGAACTTATCCGACAAGAAGCCGCCTGCTAGAGAACCGTAGGACAACAAAGCAATATTATGCTGGAGGCATAGACTTTGCATTGAGTTTTCTACGCGTCGGTCAATTAAGCTGTATTGCACTTGATGAGTGCTAATTGTGGCGTATTGCAAAGCTTTTTCTAACATTGGCGTATTGAAATTAGTAACGCCAAGTTTGCGAATCTTACCTTGTTCTAAAAGTTCTGCGAACACCCTAAAAGTAGAGGCAAAATCTAATTCTGGATTGTGCCAGTGGATTTGTACGCAATCGAGAGTATCGCGCTGCAAATTGCGGAGAGAATTCTCAATTTTGCTGCGAATTTGTGTTGGATTCGGAATATTGTCGAAAAAGACGGCTTTGGTCAAAATGGTGCAGTCGCTTCCTTTGAGCAAGCGACCGAGAACACTTTCGCTGCGTCCGTAGATGTCTGCGGTATCAAAATGAGTAGTACCCAGCGCTAAGTAAATATCCAAAGCACGGGCAATATCGGTTTCTGGAATTCGTTTCCAACTGCGATCGTCGAGTTGCCAGCAGCCGACAATTAAAGAGGATTTTTCTTGGCTATTCATGCTTTCCGTCAATATTCCTTGCAATTCATGGCAAAAAGGTGTAATTCTTCGCTAAATGCCCCCTTGACGATTATGCGCTTAAAATCGCTGACAAACCCCTCACGAATCGCCCAATCCCCTCGGCTGCGGTTTCTTTTTGCAGGGCACCATAGGCAACGCGCAGATAACACCCGTCTTCCATGCCAAAGGTTGTACCTGGAATAACCGCGACACCATGTTCGCGGATCAGTCTTTCTACCAAGTCCATTGCAGGCAATTTTGTATGGACTCTCAGCAGAAAATAAAAAGCTCCATCTGCTGGGGGAATGGTGCATAAATGTTGGATGCGATCGCATTCGTTGAGGACAATTTCTCGCACAGAGGCGATCGCTTCTAGCTTTTCCTTGCAGTAGCCTACTCCCGCTTGTAATGCCCCGAATGCGGCATACTGGGAAATCACCGGGGGACAAATCAAAATCGTATCCTGAATCTTCTTGACGGCGATGAGGAGGTGTTTCGGCATCACCATATACCCGATGCGCCAGGATGCGAAACCGTAAGCTTTAGACAGCGAGAAGAGGGAAATTGTATGGGGGTGGCTGTCTGGAATCGCTGCTGGGGAAAAATGCTGCACGCCGTTGTAAGTAAAATATTCATAGGCTTCATCGCTGATGTGATAGATGCCGCGATCGCGACAAATTTGATTCACTTCCCGCAATGAAGCTTCCGAATACACGGCTCCCGTGGGATTATTGGGTGAAATTGTCACAACTGCCCGCGTTTTTTCGGTAATTGCTTGCCGAATCGCCTCCGGACGGAGTTGATAATTCTCATCCGTCGCGACCAGAACCGGACGACAACCCGCCATTGTAATTGCCATCTCTTGGTTGAAGTAATAAGGCGTTTGGAGAATAATCTCATCGCCGGGATTCGCGATCGCTAACACCACATTCACGAACGCCATGTTACTGCCAGCAGTGACTACAATGCAGTTCTCAGCATTCATGTCAATCGCGTTCTCAAATTTTAATTTTTGAGCGATCGCCTCCAGCAACGGCGAGATACCTTGCACGGGTTTGTACTTATGATTCTCTGGATCTGCCAGGAAATCGGACAGTTGCGCGATCGCTTCAGGCGGCGGGCTATAATAAGCAACGCCTTGTCCCAAGGAAATCGTTCCCGGACAGCTACGAATCAATTCCCCAACAACGGAAATAATTGGCGACTGCACCGCCTGCATTCGAGAAGATTCGGTAAGCATACAAAACTCATCGTTCAGGGTTTATTGTGCGTATTTCATAGTATTTAAAATTTAACAATTACCTTTTTCTTGTTCTCCTTTTTAAAGGAGTTTAGGAATCAAAGGGTGAATTGTACAAGCTTAAATCCCCTAGCCCACTTTAAACGGGAAAGCTGGAAATTTGCATACAGTGAAGCCGAGATTCCCGACTTCTTAGAGAAGTCGGGAATCTGAACCGATGGCATCTCATAACTCCAATAAGATTGCTATATTGTTTCCGGATGACTCAATTGAAACCCGGCTGCTTTTAGCTTCTGAGTTGACACTCGCGCATTATAAGGTCGAACACTTTTCTGGGATGCATCCCAAGAAACATTGGGTAGATTATGTTGCTTGCACACGCGGTCAAGAAGTTCTCGATAAGTCAAATGTGCATCATCTACTAAATTATAAATTCCTTGGAATTTGTGCTTGCGGGCAAACTCGATAGCAGCAACAATGTCATTTAGGTGAATCCAATTTGTTGTGTCTTCGCCATTTCCTGGGCGAGTTGTACCAACAACTCGACTGAATATTTTGGATAATTCACGACCTGGCCCATGAATCCCGCCTAAACGGAGGATGCAAACGCCTAGATTTTCAGTGGATGCTGATAGCAATACTTGCTCGGTATCGCAGAGAATTTGACCATTCTTATTAGCCGGTGCAACGGGTGATTCTTCATCCACCCATTCCCCATTTTTATCCCCGTAGACAGCATAACTCCCCGTATAGATTAGCTGTCGTACTGAAGGAGTTTGTTTTAAGGCTGAGACTAAGCTATGGGCAGTTTTTAAATAAGTTTCTTCATAAACATCGGCATTTTTTGCTCCAATACTTAGCAGTACAGTATCCCGATCTTCCAACACCAATTGTAGCCCTGCCAAATCATCACCTTTTACAAGGACGACTCGTTGGGCAACTGCTTCTAATTCTGAAACTCGTTCGGGAGAAGTTGTGGTTGCGGTGACAGTAAATCCTAACTCCTGACGCCAATATTGGGCAACTGCCTTACCCACATAACCACAGCCAATGATTGCAGCGTTCATGAAGATCCCGATGTAAATAAATCTAGGGGTAAATGACCGTACATCTCGTTAATTCCGTCTTCATTCGCAGACTGGCAGGATACCAAAACTCCGCGATGTTCTCCTATGTACGGATTGAGATAACACAAGTTAGTCTTAGGGTTAAACTTAATATAAACAGAGCCATCAATCGGCGCTAAATTTTTATTGACTTCATAACCTAAAGCCGTTGCATAGGTTTTTAAAGCTTTAATCCCTTGCTCTGTTGTATCGGCACAAACCCCTAGTATTTGGTTATCAGAAAGCTCAGTTACCAAAAGTAGCGCTTGGCGAATTGAATCTTTATCCGGTGCATCTTCACTGGAATCTATCCTTAAGCAGTCGAAAACTTTGAGGATTTTATGTGCTTCTTGAACGGTTAAGTTTAACAAATTCTGGACAGACATAAATTCCTTGACTTACTGGGCTAATTCCCGCTCAATCGCTGCAATCAATTCTGGTGAATCTGGCTTCACACTGCTATTAAATCGAGCCACGACTTCACCTTGCTTACTGACTAAGAACTTCTCAAAGTTCCAAGAAACATTTCCCGTAGGCTGTACTGCACTGGTAAGCCGAGCATACAGCGGATGCTGTTCTTGACCTTTGGCATGAACTTTGTCAAACATCTCAAAGCTGACGCCGTAGTTGGTCGTGCAGAAATTCACAATCTCTTCATTGCTACCGGGTTCTTGCGCTCCAAAGTCATTGCAAGGGAATCCTAGAACGCGCAATCCCTGATCCTGGTACTTTTGGTTTAACTGCTCTAATCCTTTGTACTGAGGCGTGTAGCCGCACTGGGAAGCGACATTCACGATTAAAAGTACCTTTCCGCCGTACTCGGAAAGTTGTTTGTCTTCACCGTTGATAGTTTTTACTGCGATGTCCGAGACTTTGCTGCTCATTAATTTCATTCCTATACGCCCTGATTTAGGTGTGTTTTCCCTTATCTGCGGTTAGCGATATTGGATTCTTCTTCGTTAGGGACGGGCGTTTTTTGACGGGCTGGCTTGTAATATTCTTGCCAAATTTCTAGGCTGAGGATACAGGTCATCAACCACACAATCCCTGCTGCATAGCCAGCGACGACATCCGTAGGCCAATGGACGCCAAGATAAAGCCGACTCAGGCCAATACCCGTAACCAATAGCAGTGTCCCGCTAGCGATCGCTATGTGCCATTTACTCAACTGCTTGACCAGTAAATAGCCAAGTGCGCCGTAAACAACCATTGAAATCATCGCATGACCGCTGGGGAAGCTGTATTGACCCACATCAATGACCCGATCCCAAAGCGCCGGACGAGCGCGACCAAATACCACTTTGAGTAAATAGTTTAAGCCAACCGCACCCACTCCAGCGATCGCAAGTGTTATGGCTTGCCCTCGCCGACCGTCTCGGTACAGCCAAATCCCGAAGCCCAAGCAAATGACCAGCAACACCGTGGGTTCTCCCACAAATGTGAATCCCAGCATTAGCCGATCGAGCAGCGGCGCGTGCAGGCTTTTGATAACCACTAAAATTGCCGTATCAATGGCTTGTGTTTCTTTGTCTAAAACTTCGTCAGCAATTTGGGCAAATCCCCACATCCCTAGGGCAGCAACGAATAGACCCGCTGCTGGAATCGTAAATAACAAGGGCAATATGTGCGATTGCCACCACTGCGGCAACGCGGAGATAACTCGCTTGGCAATTTCGCGCATGATCTGGCGGTTCTAATTTGCTAGAGGCTAGCCCAAGCTTGGGCAACGATGTCGCTAAGCCAGTGTCTTTGTGCCTGATCCAGCAGACTATCTTCTTCTAGCACTTGAGCGGTTAATTCGTCTAAAGACTGCCCCTCTTGACGGGCGATTTGAACGACTCCAGCGATCGCTGCTGCCACTAATTCTTCATCAACGGGCTTTTGCCGTAAGGCGACAATTTCTTGAGGACTGGCTGGGATGGGATAATTCATGGCGTAGGTCATAGTCTATGGGCGGGTTTAAAGGATTCATCGCTCAGGGCTTTCGTCGTGAGCGGTTCCCCGCCCGTCCAACAGTTGCACCCCTGTACATTAAGAAAATGAGAATTGTGTAAAGTTTTTTAATCGATTCTAAGCAATTCGTATCCGGAAGTTTAGCGCACTTTGACCCCGGTTCACTCTGTCTTTCTCAGGAATAGGTTCCCTAATGCAGATCGCCAATATGAGAGAAATACTTTACTTAGAAGTTCCTACCCCGGATACAGCCGCCGTCCGTGCCTGGTTGCAACAAGAGTACGATCCAGGAGCAGGGGAGAAAATGCTCACGCCTGACGGTATCAGACTGCAATTTCCCAATCCTGAGAGTCTTAAGAAAACGGATACAACCCAAAATCCCGCGATTCCGCAACCCGAACTCTCAATTTTTATTTGGTCGGTGCAGCGAACCACGTATCTGAAGGTCTTCCGTTGGGCACAGCAGGCTATCCCCGGTGAAAGAGAGATTCTGAAACAACTTACCTCGAATCTGAGAAGCCGGTTTCCCCAACAATATCCAGAACCACCGACAATTGATTTGTCAAAGCAATCTATCTTTGAAGCTTTGGCTTATGATTACCCGGAAACCGTCCGCTTCTTTCAAAAAATGCCGAACGGGGAATATGACCTGAATCGCGTCTATTGGTGGGAGAAACGTTGGCGCGAGAGCGTTCGCAATCCGAAACAGCCAGCGCAGGTTATCTTCCGAAGAGACAGGGAAATCAGGAATCAAAAGGGAGATGAAGCCTTCACTGACTCCTCCTCCCTCCCCTCTCAGTCCATCCTTCGGGAAGGCGAAGCGCCCTCAGCCCTCAGCCCTCAGCCCTCAGTCCTCAGTCCTCAGTCCTCAGTCCTCAGTCCTCAGTCCTCTTCCTACGACCTGATTTATGTAGGTGGTGCCTTGGGGATCATCCACGCTGCTGTCATGGCTCAACTCGGCTACCGGGTGCTATTGCTGGAACGGCTCCCTTTCGGGCGCATGAACCGGGAGTGGAACATTTCCCGCGATGAATTTCAAAGCTTGATTGATTTAGGCTTATTTACCCCGGCGGAATTTGAAAGCATTATTGCCGCGGAGTATGTAGACGGGTTTCACAAATTCTTTGATGCCAATAATCCACCCAAGCTAAAAGCACAGGTATTGCATACCCCAACGGTGCTGAATGTGGGATTGGACGCCGAAAAACTACTGCGTCTGTGTGGGGAAAAACTCACCAAAGCGGGCGGGGAAATTTGGGATGAGACGGAGTTTATCCGAGCGGATATTGAGCGATCGCAAGTTACCGTGCAAGCGAAACATCTGCCCAGCCAAGCTCAGCGCCAAGCTAGCGGACGCCTGCTAGTAGATGCGATGGGCACTGCTTCGCCGATTGCGTGGCAGTTGAATGGGGGTCGCACTTTTGATAGTGTTTGCCCAACCGTTGGGGCTGTGATTGCCAGCGGGTTTGAGCAGGGGGTGTGGGATGCCCAATACGGGGATGTGCTGAACAGTCACGGCGATATTTCGCGGGGACGGCAGCTGATTTGGGAGTTATTCCCCGCTGAAGGTGAAGAAGTGACCTTCTACTTATTCCACTATCATCAAGTGCATCCCGATAACCCCGGCTCGTTATTAGAAATGTATGAAGATTTTTTCAACATTTTGCCGGAGTATCGCCGCTGCGATATGGAGAAGCTGGTGTGGAAAAAACCGACATTTGGGTATATTCCGGGTCACTTTAGTGTTGGAAGTCGCGATCGCACGGTTGCTTTCGATCGGCTAATTAGCATTGGCGATGCCGCCTCTCTCCAATCTCCCCTCGTTTTTACCGGCTTTGGTTCCCTGGTTCGCAATCTCTCCCGTTTAACCAACCTTCTCGATACCGCCCTCAAACATGACTTGCTCCAAGCCCATCACTTAAACCAGATTCGCGCTTATCAAAGCAACGTCTCCGTTACCTGGCTTTTTTCTAAGGGCATGATGGTTCCCACCGGCACCTACTTACCGCCGCAGCGAATTAACTCGATGCTGAATACCTTTTTCGGGCTTTTGGCGACAGAACCCCCAGAGGTGGCAGACACATTTATTAAAGACCGAGTGAATTGGCTAACCTTCAATCGACTGGCGCTAAAAGCCGCTTGGATCAATCCAGCTTTGCTGTTATGGATTTGGCAACTCGCCGGTGCTAAAGATATCTTCCGCTGGCTGGGCAGCTATTTCAGCTTTACACTTCATGCCCTAGTTGTTTGGTTGCTGGGGGGTTGGTTTCCGGGTGCCCTCCGGCGTCTACAACCTTCACTAGAAGAACACTATCCTGCTTTGTGGTTATGGCTGCTGGCTCAGAGCTATGCCCTCACTGCTGGGATGGGGCGTCCTCAAAAGAACCATCAGCTTTCTACGCGGAAAGAGCAGAGGCAAACGTCTTCCGAGCGAGTCGCGATTAAAAATTAAAAATGCAAAATTAAAATGTTTAATTTTGTATTTTTAGGACTTACGCCGAGATCCCCCTTGCATCTCCCTTAAAAAGGGGGAACCGGAAAAGCCCCCTTTTTTAAGGGGGCTAGGGGGATCTAGATTTCAAGCTTTCAATGCGTAAGTCCTGATTTTTAATTTCTACGCGCCAGTTTTTCTGGGAAACGTTGGCAATTCTATCGACGCCAAGGATTTCCGCCCTTTCGGGGGACGTGTCGGATAAAGCAGAGGGGAAGGCCAGTTTGGTTGGGAGGGGATGGCATCAGGGCGCTGGGTGGGCACAGCAGCCGGAAATTCTCTGCGGGATATTACCTCCTCTTCTTGCTCAGCATTGTCTCCACTCGCATCTTCTGACCAGATTGCCTCTGGTTCAGAAGGCTCAAAGATGTACGAGGCAGGAGAAGCTGATTCGGCATTTTCTAGGGCATAGATCGTTCCAGCTTCATCGTTCTCATCTGGCTCGAAACTGACAGCCAGCAGCAGGTCTTCCAGTTCGTTCTCAATCGCGATACTTTCCTGGGTAGAAGCGATCGCTAATTCATCGCTGAAATCGTCGTTACCAGAGATTTCCAGCTCAGGGGGCATGAGAAAATCATCCATGAGCGGATCGGAGTCTGAGTCTAGCATTCCCCATTGCCATATCTCCTCTTCATCGGTGGCTTCGAGGCTCTCAGAGGCGGGTATTTCTTCTAACGGCTCCCATTCCCTCGAAACGAAGGCAGTTGGCTCTGTAATCGGTGCATAAGCCGGAGATGGTACTGAAATCTCCCAATCTTCCTCATTCTGGGCGGGGTCTTCCTGAAATGCCGGTTGCGCTGACCAAGGTTGAATAGGCGGCGCTTTGGGGAGCAGAGATTGAGAATCGTGGGCGTTTTTAAGATGGCGATGCGCCCAAGTGGGAGAAGGTCTGGTATCTGGTTCGATTTGGGTGGGGGGAGGCATTTCCAGACACTTTTCTAACGCCGACTTGAATTGCAGGGTTTGGCGCTGCTGGCGTTGCAAACGGGTACGGAGTTCGCGGATTGTATTTTCGCTTTGCAACAGCGCGTGAGATTGTTCGTTATAGCGTTGCTGGGTGAAGGCACATTCCCGTTCTAGCTGGGCGATGCGTTCTTGGCTGTTTTCCAGCTGTTCTGTTACGGTTTCAATTAAGATTTGTTGGCGCTGGGCAGCTTGATGAGACGATTCTAGTTCTCGGAACATCCGGGTGACTTGTTCTTGCGTCCCGTTGAGTTCCTGGGTTGTAGAGGTGAGGATATTTTCTTGAGCTTGCGATCGCTGTCTTTGCAATTGCAACGCCTCCTGACAATCCCCCAGTGCCTTCTCTAGGTGATTCACTCGGCTGACTAAGTCCCGATTGCGCTGACGCATCTCCGCCAACAGTGGAAACAAATTTCCCGCCTCTGCTGGCGATGAAAGCGGCTCAGACTTTTCCCGATGCACCCCATCCCCATCATCAGTTGTCTTTGCGGCATTCGCCTCATCGTCTACTAGCGCGGGTGAACGATGCACTAAGCTGACGACTTCTATTACTTCCACGAGAGTTTCGTCCTGTGCCGGTGCTGTCTCCTGTACAGGATCAAGGTTAGGATCTGTTTCATCCTTCACCGGATCTTCCACAGGATCGTCCATTGGAGAATCGGTTGATTGGGGGAAGGACTGGGACTGGTTAGCTTCTTGGGGGGTGTCAGCTTCACTCATTGCTCTGATTTAAGAGAAGGTCATGGGTGCTTGGAATGGACTGGCTGTAGCTTTATCAATTCACAGCTTTAGTTGCGCCTAGATTGCAATAATTCTAATAAGATTATTCCACGACGCTCTCGGAGTCACTCTACCATTTTCAAATTTCGCATCGACGAGGAAATCGAACTCAAATTGCTTGAGGTGCGACACGCACAAGAAGTTTATGCTTTGGTTGATTCTTGTCGCACCTCCCTACGGGAATGGCTTCCCTGGGTTGATGGCTCGAAAAGTCCTGAAGATACCAAGTTTTTCATTGAGGCTGCATTGAAACAATTTGCCGCCAATAATGGATTTCATGCTGGCATTTGGTATCAGGGCAAAATGGCAGGAGCAATTGGATGTCACGAAATTGATTGGGAAAATCGAGCCACTAGCATTGGGTATTGGCTGGGCGAGAATTTCCAAGGACGCGGGATAATGATTAAATCGTGTCGCGCTTTGGTAAATCATACTCTGGTTGAGTTGAAGCTGAACCGAGTTGAAATTCGCGCTGCCGTGGAGAACTCTAAAAGTCGAGCGATTCCAGAGAAACTAGGATTTACCAATGAAGGAACGCTTCGCCAAGCTTGTTGGTTATACGACCATTTTGTAGATTTGGTTGTTTACGGGATGTTGGCACGCGATTGGCAAAGGTTAGCCCCACAATAATACTTTTCAAACTTAGGGCAGAAGGCGTTGCGCTCCGACAGGACTATTTTGCCCCTAAAGCATCACTCAACAAATCCCGATGCATCAGTGCCCGATCGACTAAAGATTGTATTTGATGGGGTGAGAGTGGGTCGCCGTTGACGTAGTGTTCTAACCAAGTTTGACTAATTAAGTTGGGGTCGTCAGGCAATTGAGTTAAGTCCCACCCTGGCATATTGAGTTCTTCCATCAGCAAGCTAACTTTGGGGTCGTAGCTGAGGGCAAAACAGCGACATTCTTGTGCTGCCGCCATAATTAAGCTGTGGTAGCGCATCCCGATTGCCATTTCGACGCCTTGGAATAATCCTTTCAATTCTCTAGGGTCTTTGAGAGAAAAAATATGACTGGCACCGGGTAATTGCGGTTGAATTGACTGAGCGATCGCCAGATCCTGACTTGCTTGAAATGGCACCAGTAAAATGCAGGTCTGAGTAGCTTTTTGAAAGTCAATTAAGGCGCGAGTTAAGTTGTCAAGTCGGGCGGGAGTTAGTTGGGGATGCGATCGCAAGGTGACGGCGACTCTGGGTGCTGGTAAATCCCACAGTCCCTTCACTGGCTTCGAGTCTAACGCCCAAACCGGGTCTGGGGCCTGGATATAGGGGATTTTCCAATTCATCAGTAGGGCAGCAGAGGCGCGATCGCGCACGCTGACAGCATGACAACCCGCGATCGCTTTTCGCGTTATCCAGCGAGTCAAATTGCGGTTTAAAGGGCCAATTCCCTGCGCCCAAGCAATGGTTTTTAAGCCCCGCTTTTGGGCTAATCCCATTAATCCCGCGTAGTAGAGGGGACTTAGGGCACTGGTGGCGTCTTGCATCAGACTCCCGCCGCCCCAGATGAAAACATCCGATTTGCGGAGTGCTTGCTGCACTGGGAAAAAAGCTTTGCGAGAGCAACTTTCTACACCATAGCGATCGCGCGTCTTTTTAGGGTTCGCAGAAAGCACAATCGGCGTCACATAAGGCGGTAACATTTGCAGCAGCGATGCCAGCAATGCCTCATCGCCTGCATTGCCTTGCCCATAATATCCGCACAAAACCGCTCGAATCTGTCCCATGCTCAAACTTTACCAGCAAAACTGAGCGGTACTATAAGAAAAAGAGTGATGAGTTTTGAATTTTGTT
The DNA here is from genome assembly GCF_039961915.1 of Trichocoleus sp. DQ-A2. NCBI lineage: Bacteria > Bacillati > Cyanobacteriota > Cyanophyceae > Leptolyngbyales > Trichocoleusaceae > Trichocoleus > Trichocoleus sp. DQ-A2. The sequence continues at coordinate 118,200 of NZ_JAMPKD010000006.1, read as the reverse complement.
AGCGAAGCGGTGCCTAGCACGGGTTGAGTTAAGACTTCTAATTCAAAACTTCCAACTCAACCCTCAAAAACTTCTTTATGCACGCACTCTCAATTCCTACCTGGATTATTCACGTTTCCAGCGTCATCGAGTGGATTGCCGCCATTTGGTTAATCTGGATCTACGGCGAAGTGACTCGCAATCGGGCTTGGTGGGGATTATCCTTTGCCATGCTACCCGCATTAGTTAGTGCCATGTGTGCCTGCACTTGGCACTATTTTGACAACCCAAAATCCTTAGAATGGCTGGTGACGCTTCAGGCGGCGATGACTTTGCTGGGTAACTTCACCCTTTTGGCGGCTGCTTGGTGGATTTGGCGTTCATCACCCGTGGCTAATCAAAAAGACGATGCGCCAATTATCTCTCCAAAATCACGGTAATGTCTAAAGAAACCCTTTTTGCACTCTCTCTATTCCCCTATTTAGGCTTTCTCTGGTTTCTGACGCGAAGCGGGCAGATGCCGCGTTTAGCTTTAATTGGTTTCTACATGACCTTGGTTTTTGTGGGCGTCACAATTCCGGCTGGAATTTATGCCCAAGTTGCCTATGGGGAATCCTTAGCAAATGTCGATTGGCTGCACGGTGGCGCAGAGGTTTTTCTGACGCTTTCTAATATTCTGATTGTGTTGGGATTTCGGCAGGCAGTGATTCAAAAACGCCAAGTCATTAAGTAAGGGAAACCTCACGCTTTCTCCCTTTTAGAAGGTAAGTTTCCATTTCTCCTTTGCCTTTGACATGAATCGAGCCTCTCTGCTCCAACGCATATCGATTCTGTAAGTATTCGTAAGTTGTAGCCGTTACTTGAATTTCACCTGGCAATCCGTGGGATTCCATCCGGCTGGCGATGTTCACTGTATCCCCCCAAAGGTCATAGATGAACTTTTTAGTGCCGATAACTCCAGCAACTACCGGGCCAGTATTAATGCCAATGCGGATACTGAGTGTTTGATGATGTTTGGCGTTGAATTGGTCAATTTCTTTTTGCATATCGATTGCCATTTGGGCGATCGCTTCTGCATGGTCGGGTCGGGGTTCGGGAAGACCTCCTACCACCATATAGGCATCGCCAATTGTCTTGATTTTCTCCAAGTTATGCCGTTCGGTGAGGCGATCGAACCCGGAGAAAATTTCGTTCAGCAACCAGACAAGTTCTTTCGGTGATATCTTTTCTGAAAGCTGAGTAAAGTTAACCAGATCGGCAAATAAAATCGTCACTTCAGCAAATCCATCGGCAATGTTACTTTGCCCGTCTTTGAGTTGTCTGGCAATCGGCTCTGGCAAGATATTAAGTAACAAGTTGTCAGACTTCTCCTGTTCTACCGTCAGTTGCTGATTTGACTCCCGCAATTGCGCCGTGCGTTCGATGACGCGCAACTCTAGCTCCTTGGAAGTTTGGCGCAGCCTGCCGATCACCAGAGCAATTCCTAACAGCCCCAATAGAGATAGGAGCGCTAACATTACGAAAGTTCCTCGCAGTCCTGCATGAGTTTTTGCCATGAACTCATCCAGAGGACTGGAGATTTCCAAAATCCCTCGAACATCCCCTACTTTCCAGTCTTTTTTAGGGCTATCCGGGTGAGTATTGTGGCAAGCAACGCAGCTAGCCTTCATGAGATCGGCTTGTGCATATCGCAATGACAAACGCCCTTGAAACTTCTCCAAGCGAACAAAGGGTCGATCGGGATGTTGCCTCAAGGCGCGAAGCGCTTCCCACTCAAAATTGTCTTTGGGGCCACCTGTCGCTTGCCGCTGGCGAAAGGGATACTCACTATAAAGTCGGACTGACATCCCAGGGTTTTTTTGAACGAGGCGGTGACTGAGTTCTATCAAGAATGTCGCTGGTACGGGAATTGCCTTTTCTAGAGCAGTGTAGTTGTCGGTAATGGTGATTTCAGGAACTGCTTCTATCCGCTTCAGGATCTCGGAGCTGTAGAGAGTGCGTGCTTCCTCTATCGCTTGGGCATACAAGGCTGCATTCTGAAGTGCTTGTGATTGAATTAGGTTTGACGAGAGATGGGACATATTCCACAAAGCTCCCGCTACTCCAGCACACAATAGGAGTGTCAAGACCAGAATTGTCTGTTTATTTAGCAGTTGAATGATTTTTGCTAGACTTTTCGCAATTGACTGGCGAATTGTACGCCTATCTACACGGGAGCCTTGCAGCGTCATCGAATCTCTCCTACTGTTTCATATAGCGATACCTTATATTCCAAGCAGAACACCCTTTAGCTTCTGTTTTAAGCTACGACAAGCCTAACTAGACTACCGCAGTCAGGCTAAATTTCCGGAGACTTTGCAAAAGAGCAAAAGTTTGAGGCTTGTTCTAGCGCCACGCTGAAAAAATGCCTTATGTCAAGGTTTTACACCCATTTTTTTATCTATCTTTTATCTAAATTAGGATTAGATTTTACTGACTAAACGTTGGCACGCTTTGAATTGACTTAAATAATATAAATTTTGAAGACTATTATTAGTAGACAAGTTCTTCTTTATTAAACTTATTGTATCACAAAAACTTTATTCCAATCTAAATACTAGCAATAATAATTTGAATATCGCCATAAACAAACAATTTTAAAATTTCGCATAAAATACCTAAGATTAACGAACATTATTATAAGCGCTCGCCCATTAAATCTACATACTGTTTGAATAATTTTGATAAACATTCAAGACAAAAATGCTACGAGTTTAAGGTTTTATATCCTCCCAATAGAAGTAGCCAAACCACCACAATTAGCCAATGAATTGCCACGGGCATCCATAGAGAGCCACTTTGAAAATAGGCAAGAGTACAAATAACACCTAGAAGTGCTGCCAAGAATAGAAAAACTGGATTAAAAAAAGTTCGGAGTCCATCGGGATAGAAAGTTACGGCATTTAGCGGATGGTAGATGATAAACATTGCTAAACTAATACCTCCCCAAAGCCATAGAGTAGTAGGGGTAGCTTTTTCTGTAGGGTGAGGAAGTAGTAAGATCCGAAAAAATAACTCTTCAGATATGGCGGGAGACAACAGACAACGCGCCATTACACCAATAATCATTTCCCAGGATGTTTCTACATCAAGTTTTAAAAAACCAAATTTGAATCCAATAGGTAGTGAAATTAAGGTATATATCAGTACCAAAGCAGCAGAATATAGCCACGCTTTGGCATCAGGAGCTGTAGAGGCGGCTGTAATTAAGCGAGAGACAATTCCCAGGCTTGGCGTAAGCGCGATCGCATCTACGGAAAGCTCAAATAGCCCTGCGATAGCTGGCACATTACTCATATATACGTTAACCATTAAAAATATTTCCTCAGGCAGATATTTTTTGAAGATAAAATTATACTAGCGATAGCTTTTTCGTGAAGTTCAGTAATGTTTCAGTGTCATGGACGATAAGACTTTATAAAACTTTCTTATAAAGGGCAAAAATTGCCAATATAATAAAAAAGCACCTAAAGAAAAAAGGTAGCACAAGAAGTACATACGGGAAAGTTTAAACTCTGGGTATGTCTGCGTAAACCTTTGAACCCTTGGTGTTGAAAAACATATTGTTAAGCAAGTTTGCGAAGCTTCTTCTGGATGAGAAGCTCTACCTGTTGGAAGAGATATTGACCAAATTCCTGTGACAAACTTCTAGAATTACGACAGCTTTAATAAAAGAAATTCTCAACTTAACTTTGGAGGGACATTATGGGAATCGGCGATATGTTCAGAAACATACCCGGTTTGAATAGGGAAGGAGGCGATCGAGATCAGGAGTACCGCGATCGCAATGAAGATCGGGAGTATAGCGATCGCAATGAAGATCGAGAGTACCGCGATCGCAATGAAGATCGGGAGTATAGCGATCGCAATGAAAATCGGGAGTACCGCGATCGCAATGAAAATCGGGAGTACCGCGATCGCAATGAAGATCGAGAGTACCGCGATCGCAATGATCGCAATGAAGATCGGGAATACCGCGATCGCGATAGGTATCGTGACGGAAATGATGATGACGATGATGACGATCGCAAAGATAGATATCGTAGTGAACATCGCGATGATGATGACGACGATGATGACGAACATAAGCACAGCCATCGCCGCAAACACCATGACGATGATGACGACGATTAAAATGGTTGGGTTGGATTAACCATCCACACAATCTGCCAAAGAATTAAATGGCGTTAGCTCAATAGCTGACGCCATTCCTGCTTAAAATGAACCCAGGCAATACTTTCGAGCTTAAAAGCTGTCGTAGACAGGAAAAAATAGATGCAGAATTCATCACCCCCGACGGGGCAAATCCGCGCCCACGTAATCGTTTCAGGAAGCGTTCAGGGAGTTGGTTTTCGGTTCTCAACGTTGGATGAAGCAATCCAGCTAGGCGTCAACGGTTGGGTGCGGAATCTCCCCGATGGGCGTGTAGAAGCTGTTTTTGAAGGAAGCGAGGCAGATGTTGAAGAGGTAATTCAATGGTGTCACAAAGGGCCACCTGCTGCTGTGGTGAAAGCGGTGGCGGTTGAGTACGAAACGCCAGAAGGATTGCGCGGATTTGAAATGTGGCGATAGAGGCAATTTTAGCAGGTCGCGATGACTCCACTTCTACGGCGATCGCCAGCGCCGGTTATTAATCCTTCCGAATTTTCCATGACACTATGAACGCCACCAAAAAACATATTCTTCTGTTTCCAAAAAATCAATTCATTACTACCTGGAAGCATCAGATTTTTAAGTTCTTCTTCGCTAAAGCCAGGTTCAAGATTAAAAATATCACTTTCCCAATGAACGCGAGGATGATTTACTGCTGCATCAACGTCCATTTTAAAATCAATAATATTAGAAATAACTTGTAAAATTGCAGTTCTAATTCGATTCGAGCCACCAGAACCTAAAACAATCTCTGGTTGATTATTCTTAAGTACAATAGTCGGAGCCATCATTGAAGAAATCCGCGTATTTTCTTCCCAGTTATGAAATCCATGCGGATTTAAATCAGCTTCTCCTAGCATATTATTCAGCATAATCCCAGTTCCCGGAATCACATAAGAAGAACCCTCTCCGTTGGAAGTGGTAACACTCGCCGCATTACCTTCGCTATCAACCACACTGATATGAGTAGTGCTTCCCCATTTATTGACAACTTCAGTTAATTGATCTTCATAAATAGCCAAATGTTCAGATGATAAGAAAGTTTGGGCAATCTCTTCTGTATGAGTATAAGCGTCATATCTATCCGTTCTGGCTTCATTGGTTAGGCGCATCACATGAGCTAATATTCCTAAATGGCCAGAACTGCCAAACTCTATATTAGTTAAATCAACTTTTGAAAGCAGTTCTAAAGCAAAAGCAATCAGAATGCCGCCAGAACTGGGTGGAGGATTGGTTAAGAAGGTGTTCCCCCGGTAATTCATCACCAGAGGCTTTCTCTCGATTACTCGATAATTATTAAGGTCTTCTAAGGTTAAATAACCTCCATAATCTTGGCAATCCTTGACTAAGCGTTGGGCAATTTCACCCTCGTAAAATTCTCTAATTCCACTTTCAGATAAATAAGTTAACGTATCAGCAAAATCACTCATCAAAACTGTTCCTCCAGGCTGGACAAGTTTCCCCTCTGGGGAAAAAACCTGCTGCATCTCTTTAGAGCCAAGCAGCATGGGGCTGAGGATTGTCAAACAGTAATAGGTAAAATCGTTTAGTTCGACACCCGTTTTTGCATAACGGATTGCCGGTTCAGCAACCACCTTAAAAGGTAATCTACCTAATTTTTGATGAACGTGGAAAACCCCCTTGAGGTTTCCTGGGACAGCCATTGAACCAAGCCCAATATGGAACTCTTGGACTGCATCGCCAAAATTAATTGCAACTGGATAAAAGTTAAGATTTTCCTGACTTTTTTTCTGACGTGGCGTTTGAGAAAAGAAGTCAAACAAAGTATTTTGATTATCCTGAGTATGGGCTAAAAGAAACCCACCACCCCCCGCAGATGTCAGGGCAGTTTCGGTAACGCAAGAGGCTAGGATTGCAGCCGCCGCTGCATCAAATGCGTTCCCCCCTAATTGGAGCATCTCAATTCCAGCTTCGGCTGTTTTTTGATGTCCAGCAGCAATAACACCGTGAGTTTTTTTATACATAAATATTGAGTACGAAAAGCTAGAGTGAATAGAAGATAGGTTGTCAGTATGTAGGGCAATCGCGCTTTCTTATATTTGCATGATGAGAGTGCCACGAGCGCCGGATCGCGATTGAATATAATAAAATTGGCAGGACAAACGAAATGATATTACCGACTTTACTAGAGATCGAGGATTCTATCTGTGCCTTATGCCTCGAAAAACAACAGTGGTTGCTGAAAGGTATCCCTTGGTAAGGGCAAAACAGGAAATCTACACAAGATAAACTCGTTGATTTAAAACACATGAAAAACTACCTGAGAGGGCTAGCACTCCAAGCATCTCAGCAGAAATCGCGGAAATCGATGAGGAGTTGCCGTTGCTGAAATAGATGTTTAGCAACCCGGATAGATTCAGGGAAGCGATCGCTCTCAGCTTGGATGAGGGTGCATCCAGGTAGCGATCGCTTCCCTAAGATGTGCTTCGGGGAATCCTTGCAGCTAGGGTTTAGCGTTTTTATTAATTTTTTTATCTAAGTTAGATGAATTTTTTCACCCTGTCTATAACATTACACTTGGACTTCAATCCCTAACGCATACAAAAACCAGGAATTATACCCGATGGAAACTCAATTATTCAACACTCATATTGAAGAATCGCATATTCTCTTAACTCCAAATGAAGTTAAATCAAAATTACCTTTAACAGATGAGGCAGAAAAAACCGTTTTAAACTTTAGAAATGAAATAGAGGATATCCTAGATGGGAAAGATAGTCGAAAATTTATTGTAGTTGGTCCTTGTTCTATCCATGATATAAAGTCGGCTGAAGAATACGCCTATAGGCTAAAAAATCTCTCCGATCGAGTAAACGATAAGCTGCTGCTGATCATGAGAGTGTATTTTGAAAAACCAAGGACTACCGTGGGATGGAAAGGATTAATTAACGATCCGGATATGGATGATTCTTTCCACATAGAAAAGGGTTTATTAACTGCACGGAGTTTATTAATTAAAATAACTGAATTGGGATTACCTGCTGCTACAGAAGCTCTCGATCCTATAGTCCCACAATATATTGGCGAATTGATTGCATGGTCTGCAATTGGGGCACGCACAACCGAATCGCAAACTCACCGCGAAATGGCAAGCGGACTTTCAATGCCAGTAGGTTTTAAAAATGGTACTGATGGTAGCGTTCAAGTCGCTTTAAATGCTCTGGAGTCAGCTAGAAAACCTCACCATTTTCTAGGGATTAATGCAACGGGACAGGTGAGCATTTTTAAAACGAAAGGAAATGCTTACGGTCATATTATTCTACGGGGCGGTGCCAAACAGCCTAACTTTGATGCTGCAAATGTAAAAATTGCGGAGGAAAAATTAAAAGCAGCTAATTTGCCTCCAAAAATTGTCATTGACTGTAGTCACGGAAATTCAAATAAAGACTATAAAAAACAGTCAGCAGTTTTTGAAAATGTTATTCAACAAATATTGGAGGGGAATGCTTCTATCGTTGGCATGATGCTGGAATCAAATTTGTACGAAGGCAATCAACCCATTCCTAGCCAATTAGAAGAATTAAAATACGGTGTTTCGGTAACAGATAAATGTATTAATTGGGAGGAAACAGAAAGAATTATTTTAGCTGCCTACGAGAAGCTAAAGTAAAAAAGCAGTTTTTTAAGACTGAGAACTGACAAGTCAGCGCAACGCTCTCGCCTGTGCTTGTAGTATCGGTGAAGGTAGTTTCACCGATACTAAAACTAAGTGTTTTCTCCTTCTGCTTGGAATGGATATTCGCCTACACCTAGCTGCTTTTTTGAAGCTTCTAACTGTTTCCAAAGCATTTCAAGGTCTTGGAAAGCTTTCTCTAGAGGAATTTTGCCATTGCTTGCCAGACAACTGATATAAGTTGCTTTTTGAGCAAATTCTTGTAGATTTGCATTAAAAACTAAATTTTCTGGTTTTACATCGCCATAGTAACGGCTGTGAGAATATATAAAATTGGAAGTTACTAACATTTTATTTATCTCCGCTTGTGAAATTCTGTATCTTAATTCTTACTATGCACTGCAATCTCTGTCGGGATAAGTGATAGCTGTCTACAAAAAAAGTGACGCATATCAACCTTATGAGTGATGAAACTAATCAATAAGAGTTAAAGTCGCATTCGATTGAGTGACAGCAATCTCAATAAATGCGATCGCAATCTTCCGCTTATGTGATGCAAATCACAAGAAGCAGCTTCTTTGTATTGTGCTCGTGGCCAATTTTAGACAAAGCGATCGCAAAGTAGCATCCCAGAAACCCTAAGAATCGCGGGTGCTACTTTACCAATTTTGTTCAGTTAGTGAGTGACGAGATCGTTTTCCCCAGCTCTGGACTAAACTAGCGATCGCACAAACTTATCTAATCTGTCCATGCCTTTCTCAATCGAGGTCATATCCGTCGCGTAAGATAAACGGATGTGGTCATCGGCACCAAAAGCAATCCCTGGAATGGCAGCAACTTGCTGAGATTCTAGTAAAGCATCACAGAATTCTAGAGAAGTTAAACCCGTCTTGCCGATATTAATGAACAAATAGAAAGCACCGTCAGGCTTGGCACAACTGAGTCCAGAAATGGCGTTGAGACGCTCTAACATTACCTGTCGCCGTTCGGCAAAGGCGAGGCGCATTTGTTCCACGCACTCTTGAGAACTTTCCAAGGCAGCGATCGCGCCAAATTGTGCAAAAGTACACACATTCGAGGTGCTGTGCCCTTGGATGGTACTCATTGTTTTAATCAATTTTACGGGACCCGCGAGATAACCAATTCGCCAACCCGTCATTGAGTAAGCTTTTGCAAACCCATTGCTAATGAGGGTGCGCTCAAAAATCTCTGGTCCCAGCGAACCAATACTAATCTGTTGCACTCCATCATAGATAATCTTTTCGTAAATCTCATCGGAGACAACCAGAATATCTTTCTCCACCACCACCTCTGCCAATGCTGCCAACTCTGCTGGCGTATAGACGATGCCGGTGGGATTAGAAGGGGAATTGAGGACAAAGAGCTTCGTCCGTTCGGTACAAGATGAGCGGAGTTGCTCCGGCGTAATTTTATAGCCGGTGGAGGCATCTGTCTGCACAATCACCGGAGTCCCACCCGCTAGAACCACCATATCCGGATAACTGAGCCAGTAGGGAGCGGGGATAATCACCTCATCCCCCGCCTCAATCAGCGCCATGTGCAGGTTATAGAGGGAATGTTTGCCACCGTTGGTAACGATGACATTTTCAGCCATGTAGCTGAGTCCATTATCAGTTTGTAGCTTGTGAGCGATCGCTTGCCTTAACTTCGGTTCCCCCGCCGCTGGCCCGTACTTGGTCTTGCCCTCGTCTAGCGCTTTTTGGGCAGCGACTTTGATATGCGTCGGGGTATCGAAATCCGGTTCCCCAGCACTCAAACTACAAACATCCATTCCTTCCGCCTTCATCGCCTTGGCTTTAGCTGCGATCGCCAATGTTAAAGAAGGCTGTACTTGCTCCACTCGTGCTGCCAGCTTCATCCTTACCCCACTCTTGAGACTAACTTAGAGAGCCGTTGCCAAAGTAACTTAGCTTGTGCGATCGCGTTGCGCTGACTTGCCAGTTCGCACTTGGTAACTCTCTAGTCTTTCAGAGTAGCCTGCAATCAGGCTCCAGGTTGGCATTTTTTTTACTTTTTAAACGAATTCCTTGTTTTTACCTGCATCCTGACAATTAACCACTAAGGCACAAAGACACTCAGGAAACACAAAGTTTTCCATTTTAGTGTCGTTGTACCTTAGAGGTTCTTTGAAAACACGCTTTGGCGCTTATGGATCTGGATAAACAGACCCGGCGCTCAAGCAATGGTTACATCTGGTGAGAGATAAACATCTTGGATGGCGTTAAATAGCTTCACTCCTTCCTCAAACGGACGCTGGAAGGTTTTACGACCGGAAATTAATCCAGTACCCCCAGCCCGTTTGTTAATGACGGCGGTGCGGATTGCTTCGGCAAAGTCGTTTTTACCTGACGCACCTCCGGAATTAATCAATCCAGCGCGACCAGAGTAGCAATTTAGCACCTGGTAGCGGGTGAGATCGATCGGGTGGTCGGTCGTCAGGTCGGTGTAAACTCGATCGTGGGTTTTGCCGTAACTTTGACCTGTGGCTTTGGCAACCGCAGCATATCCGTTGTTGCATTCAGGCAGCTTTTGTTTAATGATGTCTGCTTGAATGGTCACGCCCAAGTGATTTGCCTGAGCCGTGAGATCCCCTGCCAGGTGATAGTCTTTGTCTTGCTTAAAAGCGTTATTCCGGAGATAGCACCAAAGGATGGTTGCCATCCCATATTCGTGGGCGAGTTCAAAAGCTTGGCTGACTTCCTGAATTTGGCGGGTAGATTGATCTGAACCAAAGTAAATCGTTGCCCCGACCGCAGTTGCCCCCAAATTCCATGCTTGCTCGATAGAGGCAAACATTATCTGGTCGAATTGATTGGGGTAAGTGAGCAGTTCGTTGTGGTTAATCTTGAGAATGAAGGGGATTTTGTGGGCATACTTGCGAGAAACCATGCCCAAAACGCCCAGCGTGGTAGCAACGGCATTGCAACCGGCAGCGATCGCGAGTTTGACGATATTCTCAGGATCGAAATACATCGGGTTGGGTGCAAAAGAAGCACCCGCTGAGTGTTCGATGCCTTGGTCTACTGGCAGGATGGAAAGATATCCAGTATTGGCTAAACGCCCGGTTGAATACAGTTGCTGGAGACTCCGCAGCACTTGCGGGTTGCGATCGCTAGCAGCAAAAATTCGGTCTACGAAATCAGGCCCTGGCAGATGCAGTAAATCTTTAGAAATCTTCGCTTTGTGAGTCAGAAGGTCTTCTGCTTCTTGACCAAGATTCGACTCTAGAAAACTGGGCATAGATAGCGTAGTAGTCATAGCCGTTTTCCTAAAAACTTGAGTTTTGGTGGGCAGTACTGATGCAGGGAAGAGGGGTAATCAATCAAAAGTTTTGTTAGAGTAGCGCCTGTTTAATTCTGAGTTTTGAGTTTAAAATGCTTTATTCAAAACTCATCACTCCAATTCCAATTACCACCCGTCTTTAATCAACGAGAGAACTATCCTTAAAAGCTAGCGTACCGCTTCAAGTTTCAACTTGCTCTTTTGGTGGAAATCCGTGCTGTTCTCTACCCGGTGGTCCGTCGTACTTCTTTGATGTTTTGTAAAGTTCAAAGCGCCCATCAGCAGCATAGGTTGCATAACGCGATCGCACTGCTTGCATTTCCTCTGGAGTCATCGGCGTGAAACCCCTGGCAATATTCAAGTTCTGGCGCAGCACTTGTAGCGAGTCAATCCCACTCACTGTCGTCGCCACGGGAAGACTCATGGCATAGCGTAACGCTTCTTGAACGGTGACAACGCCTGCTTTAATCGGTTCGCCCTCACCGCCGAGACTTTTCATGCCAATGGCGGCAATCCCGCGCTTGTTGAGTTCTGGGAGAACTTGTTTCTCAAAGCTGCGAAAGCTGGCGTCAAAACAATTTAGCGGCAGTTGCACCGTATCAAAGGGGTAATCATAGGAAAGCATTTTCAGGTGAATTGCCGGATCTTTGTGACCTGTGAAGCCGACAAACCGAACTTTACCCTGCTGCTTGGCTTCATCTAAAGCCTCGATAACACCCCCTTTGGCGAAATGCCTTTCCGGGTCGTTGTCGTAAACAACTTCGTGAACTTGCCATAAGTCGATATAATCCGTCTTCAGACGCCGCAAAGATTGCTCTAGTTGCTGCATGGCGACTTTGCGATCGCGTCCGTGGGTACAAACTTTGGTCATCACAAAAGCTTTATCCCGCCGCCCTTGCAGCGCCTTCCCCAGCCGTTGTTCGCTGACGCCTTCGTTATATTCCCAGGCGTTGTCCATAAAAGTGACACCCGCATCCAGCGCTTCTTGAACAATCCGGATTGCTTCGGGTTCGTTTGGAACTCCCAAGTGAAAGCCGCCGAGTGTCAGCGCGGAAACTTCTACGCCAGTGCGTCCGAGTTCTCGGCGGGGAATCTCGCCTGCTTTGATGGGCATCCCCTGGGAAGTTGGCGATAGATTCGTTTCAGCCTTGACTTGTTGGTGTGGGTGTAGCAAAATCCGATCGGCGATCGCTACTCCGGCTCCCAAAACGCCGAGTCGTTGCAGAAACTGCCTGCGCTTCCAGTTCAGAATCTCTTGGCGACGATTCTGGGCTGCGGTATCATCATGTGCATCTGGCATGAACTGACCCTGCTGATTTCTTTTATTTCTTCCTAGAATTAATATTTTTGTTAGTGTATTTCACCCGTCTCTAGATAGGTTATTCACTTCTCTTAAAAATCCAATTTATTAAGGCTTAACCTTTTTTTCAGGTGATTCCTAACAAATATGCTTTTCCAATGCACCGCCGCACTCGTCACTTTAGCAACCGTTGACCTTGAAGTTCTAGTGCTTTTCTATACCAATCTGCTCAACCAAAACCCAAATCCCTACATCCCGAATATTTACGCTGAATTTCAGTTGCCTGGATTTCGCTTAGGAATTTTCAGATCTAAAGAAACGCACTTATCAGAGTTTGAATCAGCTAAAAGTGGAATGAGCTTGTGTTTAGAAGTGACTGACTTAGAAGGGGCAATTTCTCACCTAACTGCCCTCGGATACCCACCCCCAGGAGAAATTTTTATCGCTTCTCATGGCAGAGAAGTCTATGCTTACGATCCCATAGGAAATCGGTTAATTCTTCACCAAGTATTTGCTATTTGTTAAAATTTTTACTTATTTTTGAAGAAAAGGTATCGCTTGATAATTTTAAATTTGCATGATTTAAAATTATCCAATAGTGTGTGAAATTAGATTTTGAAATCTAAATTTGAAACAGGATTACTTGAGGTAAACGGCTAAGTCAGAAAAGCTACAAAAACTATAGATTAGTAACAGGATGGCGAGAATCTGCATCACGCGCAAATGGGGCGAGGGCATGAGAGTTTCGCGTACCCACATTGACATGGCAGCTCCAATGGCATAGCTTGAACTTAAAAGCAGATAAGGCCAGTCTTTGGTAATTTCCCAGCTCATCAGCAAGCCGATAGCTAACCCGGTCATCAGCAACTCAACGAACCAAGGTGGATTGTACTGGCTAGAAAAAACTAAAGTGCGCCACCAAAATTGTATAGGTCTCATCGATCGGTTGTTATTTTTTAAAAGAGCCATTAACGACTAACTGTTAGTGAATCGTTAATAAAAAAATCAATCTAGGACTACTAGCTAAGATAATCAAAATTAAACAGTTTGGCTATCTGCTTAGAGGTGCATCTGGAGGAGTTTCGGGAAAAATCTGCTGATTGTGCTGTTGTAAGTCAGCGATCGCTTCTTGTGTCTCAACTTGGGGAAATGCCTCATAGAAGCGACTGACACTGAGGAAAGGATCGGGTGTTTGGAGGATAATCACGCGATCGCTCCAAGATAATAGCCAATCGCCTAATCCTATCGGTGCCACCGGACTACAAACCCAAACCGCAGCAGGTTCTTGGGCTTTCAAAGCGTAAGCGGCGGCTGCCATTGTCATGCCGGTAGCAATGCCATCGTCAATCAAAATAGCGATCGCACCGCGAGGATTCACGGACAAGCAGCTAGGAGAAAGCTGACTGTAGAGCGCCGCAGCTTTTTCTTGGGCTTGGTGCAACGCCGCTTCCCGTAGCTGATTATTTTCGGGATCTTTCCGCGATCGCTTTGCCTGGTACCAGATAACGTGCCCATCTGACGTGACGGCACCAATCGCCAGTTCTGGATTTTCAGGACGGGTAATTTTTTTAGCGACAACGATATCCACCGGGCAACCCAGACAGCGTGCTACCGGCACAGCCACCGGAATACCGCCGCGAGGCAGTGCATAAACGATAGGCTGAACGCTCAAACCTTGAGCCTGGAGCTGCTTAATCTCTGCCAGAATAGGCTGAGCTAGCTGCTCGCCAGCAGTAATGCGATCGCGGAAAATTGGGGCTGATGACATGGCACCCTCCAGAAGTTGGCAGTGCGCTCGCCTCTATAATGGCTGATTTTCGCCAGATAAGGCAGAAATCGAGAGTCCATCCAAAGTATGAACTATCAAAGGGCAAGTGTGAACCCACCTTCAGCCTAAGAGTAACCGGAAGCTCAGAGAACCTAAGCCTCACGCTGACCTAAGTCGGAAGAGTGAGCTTCCGACTTAGGTCAGCGGAGTGTCAATATTGTTAGGATTATTTCGGAAAAACCATAGACTATCCGCCAAATTCATGCCAAGCGAAGACCAACTCAGCCTTTTTGACACCTCAGGGATTAGCGAATCTACCACAGCCCAGCCTCAAGCACTAGAACTGATTCCGACAAGTGCCAAAATTCCCATTCCTGCTGGCACCTATCAAACAATGGCTCAGATGGCTGAGCATTGCAACCAGTGCTATCGCTGTCAGTTGGGCGAAACCCGCACAAACGCTGTAGTTGGACGCGGCAATCTCCAGGCACCCATTATGATTGTGGGGGAAGCGCCCGGTCAAAATGAAGACGAAACTGGCTTGCCATTTGTCGGTAAAGCGGGACAGTTGCTAGAGAAAATACTCGCTTCGGTACAGCTAAATACCGAACAGGACGTCTACATCGCCAATATTAATAAGTGCCGTCCCCCTGCCAATCGGGTTCCCACCCCCGATGAAATCGCCGCTTGCAAACCCTATCTGTTGGAACAGATCCGCATGGTAGACCCGAAAATTATCCTATTAACGGGCGCTACAGCAGTGAAAGGATTGACTGGCGATAAAAGAGGCATTACTAAAATTCGCGGCACTTGGATGGAGTGGGAAGGACGCCTGTGTATGCCGATTCTCCATCCAGCCTACCTGCTGCGGAATCCTGCCCGCGAAGCGGGTAGTCCCAAATGGTTAATGTGGCAGGATATTCAAGCAGTACGGGCAAAGTTAGATGAAATCCGCAGTTCTCCAGCCTAATTTTGTCGGTTTACACGAGTCCTTCCTGTTCTAAGGTTTCAATCAGCTGAAGACCTCTGGGATCGCCAACTCTCAAAAGCGCAGCTTTTGCATCTTCTCGGACACCCATCTCTTCATCCTCTGCGAATGCCTCAATTAATCCATCAATGGCACCGGCGTAGACGGCATTAGAAGGCATTTCGCGGCAGAGTTGTCCTAACGACCAGGCACAGTTGCTACGGACTGCGGCGATTGGGTCTTGCCTTAGAGCTTCAATCAGGGGTGGAATTGATGCCACAATGGCTTCGTAGCCCAGTTCAGCCATTTGAGCTAACCCACTGGCTGCCCACAGACGCACGGCAGAAATATCGGTTTTTAAGGCGTCGGTGAGGGGTTCTAACGAGCGGCGATCGCGGCAGTTTCCCAAAGCCCAAACAACACCTTTGCGAACGTATCCATTCCAATCGTTGTTGAGCTGGGTTATCAACGGTACTACGGCTGTAGAACTGGGATTGCGTCCCAGCCCATAAGCCGCACTCACCCGCAGCAACGGGCAGGGGTCACTCAGCAAGTGAATTAAATGAGGAATCGCTCGTTCATCCTGGAGTTCGCAGAAAGCTCGTGCTGCTAGCATCCGTTGCTGCGTTCCAGGAGCCGTTAACAGTGCCAGCATCGCATCTGGATCTGGTTTAGGTTGGCTCTCTGCGTCGGCATCAAGCGGCTCTATTTGATCCAGAGGGCTTTCTAGCTCTATCTCTGGATCGAGTAAGCTCAAATCGTCATCGTCGTCATACATATTTGAATAAAGTACCACTACCGCTCCCATTCCTCTAGTCTCTACTGGCAATGCCTGCTTGAGAGAGGCACGAAAGTTAAGAAAACTAACATTATGAGTTGCTAGACCCGATCAAAAAGTTGAATTTGGTATAGTACACGACACCAAGAGCCTTCTATTGTGATCCTTGATAACAGGGGGAGTAATGTGACAGACCACCTAGAGCCATATCGCCGGATGGTTCGTTCCATTCGATTCGTTCCCGCCTTGGGACCTACCCACCAATCTCAGCAGCCGGTGATGCCATTGCCGCAGGTCAATTTATCACCGTCAGTGCTATCTACCCCTCAACCTGCCCCTCAACCTGCCCCTCAACCTGCCCTCGATCCGTCCGAACACGTTAGCGGCTTGGTGCGAGAGGCAGTCTCGAAACCGACGGTGCTTCCCGTGACCTATGCGATCGCGGAAAATCTCGGCGATCGCATCAGCCGACTGACTGCTGCCAAACCAACGCGATCGCAACCGCCGGAAATTATAGCATTCAAAATTCCCCAGCCTGACCCCAACTGGAAGCCTGCCCCTCCAGTACCTGGTTGGGAGCAGCCAGTAGACGCGAGTTCTACAGCTCCCTCAGATGTCGCGGCACCGGAAGTAGAGTCACCATCCAGCTCAGTGCCACAGACAGAAGCCCAAACTTCAGTCGCGGCACCGGAAGTAGAATCATCATCCAGTTCAGTGCCAGAGACGGAAGCAGCACCCATTCCCGAACCCGTCAAGGAGACGCCCAGCGCCCTTCCAGAAGCAATATCTGAAACTCCAACGGCGGCACCGGAAGTGTCAGTTCAACCGACTGAGGAGACGACTGCTGCTGAGGCTGAGTCGCCAGAGGCGATCGCGCCGATAGAGGAACCAGAAGATACCCAAAAACCCTCTTTATTAGACAGGGCGGCGGCGGCGCTTCAGGCGGTGGTATCTGTTTTCGACAAGCCAGATGCCGACCAAAAAGAGCCTGCTGTAGAACCAGCACCTCCAGTCGAAGCCGAAATATCAGCGGCTACATCCGTTCCAGTCGAAGAGATCCCCAGCGAATCGGAAGTCGAAACCGAAACACCAACAGCCGAAGCTCCAGTGTCAGTTCAACCAGACGAGGAGACGGCTGCTGAGTCTTCGGAGGAAGCGATCGCCCCCAATGATGAACCAGACTCCCCTCAACCAACTTTATTAGATAGAGCTGCATCAGCGCTTGAGGCAGTGGTATCTGTTTTCAACCAGCAACCAGAAGCAGACGACCAGAACGAACCCGCAGTAGAATCAGCACCCGCAGCCGTCCCAGAAGCCCAAGCAATAGAAACACCTCAGATTAACTGTCCAAAATGCGGCGCTACTGAGGTTCGGAAAAATGGGCACTATAAAAACAAGCAAAGATATGTTTGTAAAGACTGTGGGAAACAGTTTGTTGCCGCTGATGCTGGTGAAGAAGCCGAGCCACAAATGCAGACAAAGCCTGCTGTAACATCTGAAGCTCAGGCATTGCCAAAGACGCACAGCGTTCCTGCCGTACCGGAAAAAACTTCTAAGGGCAAAGGGAAGAAACAGGCAAAAGGTTTTGGACGACCCAAAACAAAATAGCTGGCTTGGTCTTCCTTATGGCTGCGGTGTCTCAGGAAACAGCGGTTTCAGCATCCACAAAGACTGGGTTTGGTAGCCGAGGCTGCGGTAAAGATTCAACGCGGGTTGATTGGTTTGAAAGACTTGCAGACCCATTTGGCGATCGCCTCTTGCCCGCGCCCAGTCTTCGGCATGATTGACCAAAGCTTTTCCTATGCCACGTCGGCGGTGTTCTGGCAAGACATAGAGTAAAAAAATGTGGGCATGGCGATCGCCTGTCACCTGATCCACGGCATTTCCCAACCAAAGACAAGCTACTTGGGAAGGAGGATGAACGGATGAGCCAGGAATTGAAGAATCTGTTTCTTCCTTTTTTCTTCCTTCTTCCTTTAGTTCAACCCACCACAAAGGCGTTTTTTTAGAAAAGTATTGCTCAACCGTTTCCGCTAGATGAGAAAAATCTTTTTGTTCTGGAAAAAGCTCCTGGTAAGTCAGCTGCATAAATTTCACGAGACTTGCTCGATTCAGACTCGATCCTTCGCGCAGCTGATACCCCGGCAATAACGGACAAGGCATTTTAGACTATCGATTTTAGATTGGAGGTCAATCCTAAATCCATCCTTTCTAAGCCAAAATCAGATGCCGGTGCCTGAGCGTGTTCCCCAAGAGGATTGACTTCCTCAATAGGTGCGGGTGCTGCCATGTCCGAGGGTAAAAAGATGCGGGCGCTAACTGCCACCAGCGCCACAAAAAAGATCAACACTACGATCAATGGAACAATGTACTGACGAAAGATAGCCATAGAGAAAGACTTTTCTAAGAATTGTGTTTAAGATTTGTTAAGCTCTCTGTTTCTATCCTACAACTGTTGAGAGTCATCATCTTCATCATCTAGTACCTCTCTAGGCATTTCTGGCACGGAACGCGGATTCCAGGGAGCAAAAATAGGCAGCAGCAGTAATCCAGGCAAGGCAGCGGCGATGCTAATTAGGAAAAAGGAAGGCCAACCAGTGGCTTCTGCGATTCGACCCGCTGGGGCAACTAAAATATCGCGGCTGACTGCCATCAAGCTGGAGAGTAACGCATACTGGGTTGCCGAGAAGCGCTGGTTACAAAGACTCATCAAAAAGGCTACAAAAGCGGCATTTCCGAGTCCAGCACAAAAGTTTTCAATATTAATAGTCAGTACAAGTAACTGATAGTTTTTCCCGACTTGTGCAAGGAGAAAATAAGCAAAATTACTCACTGCTTGCAAAGCACCAAATACCCAAAGTGAGCGATTAATACCGATTTTGCTGAGAATTGCACCGCCTGAAAGAGCGCCAACAATGCTTGCCAATAATCCCATGCCGCCCTGAATTGCACCAACTTCTGCGGAAGAGAAGTTTAAGCCGGTCTTTTCCAACAAAAAGGGCGTGGACATATTATTAACGAGCGCGTCACCCAGTTTGTAGAGAACAATGAAAACTAGAATCAAAAATCCTTGGCTCTGACCATTGCGTTGAAAGAATTCAATAAATGGCAAAGACACCGCTTCTGATAAGGAATCGGGTGGGCGATCGCGCTGTATGGGTTCCGGTGCCCAAATTGAACTCACGAACCCAATTGCCATCAACAGCGACATCAACAAGTAAACTGTAGGCCAAGACAATTTTTCCGCTAAAATCAGCGCCAAACCACCCGTAATCAGCAAGGCAACGCGATATCCTAAAACAAAAATCGCTGCCCCGGCTCCCATTTCCCGTTCTTCCAGGACATCTGTGCGATAGGCGTCAACGGCGATGTCTTGAGTCGCGCTGAAAAAGGCAATGAATAAAGCATTGACGGCTAACAGTTGCAAAGCTTGGGAGGGCTTTTGGAGCGCCATTGCTGCGATCGCTAACAACAATGCCGCTTGCGTCAGAACTAGCCAGCCACGACGACGCCCCAGAAACGGCGGCACAAAGCGGTCGAGTAAGGGCGACCAAATAAACTTGAGTGAGTAGGGCAAACCTACCAAGCTGAACAACCCAATCGCGCTTAAATTCACGTTCTCGACTGTCATCCAGGCTTGCAACGTCTTACTCGTCAAGAACAAGGGCAAACCTGATGCAAAGCCCAGAAACAAAAGAGCCGCCATCTTGCGGCTTTGAAAAACTTGAAAAAAAGATTGGGTTGCTTTCACGACTGACAAAGGCTCCTTACGAACTTTGAGTCATTAGTTTGCTGTCCTTGCTAGTGGGTAATCGGTAATCGGTAATGCCTTGTATGAATTACCAATTACCAATTACCGTTTCTCCAATTCCTAATGACTCAGGAGAATGGCTCTTTTGGTCTTGAGATATCATCCCATAGAGAGAAACCTTTTCCCGGAGACTTTGATAAGAGGAACGCGAAGAATGCTATCGCCTTCGAGATCCCGATTTCATGGAAGCAAATTCATAGCCGCGCCAGACGCCGACCAACACACCTTGCACCTCCACTTGGTTCGCCTTTACTTTAATGGGGTCGTATTTGGTATTGGCTGGTTTGAGCGTAATTTGCTCTCCCTGCCGGTGATAGCGTTTCAAAGTCGTTCCGTGTCCTTCGACTCGTGCTGCCACAATCGTGCCATTTTTCACGCGATCCGGTTCGGGTACGGGTCGCATGATGACCATATCGCCTTCAGCAATTTGGTCATCAATCATGCTGTCTCCGACCACCCGAAGGGCATAATAATCCGGCTGACGAAACAGAGAAGACAAATCCAGCTGTTCGACCGTATCGGTGAAAGGTTCGACAAGACCACCGGCAGCGATCGCTCCTAAAACCGGCACTCCACCCGCACCAGAGCGCACAATCCTAATCGTGCGGGCTTTTCCTTCCGTCCAGTCAATATAGCCTTTCGCACGCAAGTGTTCCAGGCGGCTCTGAACCGGCGCAGGCGACTTCAGTTCCATTGCCCGCATCATCTGCCGAATTGAAGGCGCGTGTTGATATTGACTGATATATTCCACCAGCCAATTATAAAGTTGCTGCTGAGCATCAGTTAGGGGTTCCATAAAACAATAGGGGAATACTAATCTACGTCCTATAGAACATTCGTACTACTAAAATCCACGTCTGTCCAGTGGTTAATGGCTAATGTTTTTTAAACAATTAGCCATTTGCCATTCGCGATTAGGGATTAGCAAATTATCAATCTGCTCCCAAAAGACTCACCAACAAAGCCTTCTGCGCGTGCATTCGGTTTTCTGCCTGATCCCAAACCCGCGACTGAGAACCTTCGATAACAGCATCGGTAATTTCTTCCTCTCGATGAGCAGGTAAACAATGCAGCACAATTGCATCAGGATCGGCAATACTCAACAGCTGCTCATTCACTTGGTAAGGTTGAAAAATTGGAATTCTGGCATCTGCTTGTTCCTCTTGACCCATACTTGCCCAAACGTCGGTATAAAGCACATGGGCACCTTTGGCGGCAGCTTCAGGGTCGTTAGTAATTGTTACCTCAGAGTTAGTCTGTGCAATCTTTTTCGCTTGCTCGACAATTGCCGCATCGGGTTGATACTCCGTAGGTGTAGCAATTCTCACATTCATCCCCATCAACGCGCAGCCCAAAAGCAGGGAGTTTGCCATATTATTACCATCTCCCAGATAAGTCAAAGTTAGCCCATCTAGCGTTCCAAAGCATTCTTGAACAGTTAATAAATCAGCTAAAACCTGACAGGGATGTTCTAAATCCGACAGCGCATTGATAATCGGAATCTTGGCATAGTTCGCAAAAGTTTGCAGATCCTCCTGCTCAAATGTCCGAATCGCTAAGATGTCTAGATAGCGATCCAACACTCGTGCTGTATCGGCTAACGGTTCTCCCCGGCTCACCTGGGTAACATTAGGATTCAGGTCTATCACCTGACCGCCTAGTTGGTACATTGCCACTGAAAAGCTGACGCGAGTCCGTGTAGACGCTTTATAAAACAACAGCCCTAACACCTTATTGCAGCGCAAATTTAGCTGATGCGTCTTCAGCTGAGCTGCCAAATCCAAAAGTTCTTTCATTTCCTCAGCACTGAGGTCTGCCAGACTTAGGAGATCTCGTCCTTTCAATGCTTCCATTTTTATCCCCGATGAGTGAAGTAAAATGCGTTCCCGCAGCGTGAGTCTTAACGGAGCGCGTCGTTTAGACTCTACTTGGCTCTTGTTATACCGTTTTAAAACCCTACCAGATTTTTATCAACTTAGCTGTGGCAGAGAATTGTAAGGACAAGTTCATGAGTAACCAGAAGTGTTTCCAGGTACATCCAGGGTAAAACTTTCGGGATAGCAACCCATTTTTGCAGAATTTAACGGGTTTGAAGGGAAAATGTTTTTTCTGTTCCAGCAGCTTAATAGAGAGTTATTCATCCCAAATTTAGGCTTCTCCAGTCTCTTTCAACCCTAGTCCTCGAAAATATCTTTTCAACCGAGAAATAACCCACTATAAAGTCAAAATAAACCTTAAAAAAGGTATTGATATGGTAAAAGTTCCTTTTGTATCCTTTCAGCAAAAAAAGTAAGCAAAAGCTCAGCCTGTTTCCCCTACCTAAAAATAGGTTGCAAGAATTAACAAACTGATGTATACCGCTTAGGGGGGTTAGACTTAAAATTTTTAGTATAACTTTAAGCCATTTAAGGATATTTACTAAGATAATCATTGATTCATAAAAATAATTAGAAATATCACAGAAATATAACTTTTCCAGAATCCCGAATATGAAATTTCCCTTCGCGGTGAAAATAGGGCTGGCTATCTCGCTTCTTTCAGTTGGAGTCACCAGCACTAGCGTTTATTTTTTCTACTCAAAAACAAATCAAATTGTTTTAAACCAGATGTCAGAGCGACTTAAAGATGTAGGTCGTCAGGGAGCATCTTCGTTAGAGCAAGACGAAAAACAAACAATTCAGCAGCTTCGTCAGTCCCTTGAAAAAAATTCTCTGCCTATAAGCGAAAAAATCAGAACCCTAGAACCTGGAGAAATTACTGCTTCTTTACTACCTAAAATTGCTCAAGAATATATAAATTCCCCGGAGTATCAAGCTCTTGTAAAAATTTTGATAAAAATCAGAAATAGCAGCCGGAGAAAAGTATTTCCTGTGAGATTCTTGAGGCAAACAGCAGAAGCAAAAGACAAGATTCCGCTCATTCGCTCAACCTATCTTATTGTCAGCATTCCAGAATCTCCGAGATATCGAATTGTCAAGTTTCTGGCTCATGATAATTCTCAAAGAACACTAGCTCAGAAAGAAAAATTGATTGGGGATTTATACGCAACTGAGCAAAATGAACTACAGCAAGCTTTTGAGGGGGAAGCACAAGCTGGTAAGAAATTTTATACAGATGAAATTGGCACTTTTCTAAAAGCAGCCATTCCCATTAAAGATGAAAAAGATAATGTTATTGCTGTTTTAGTTTTAGAGTACGACGGTACCCACGAAATCAAGCAAATTCATAAATTACGATATATTTGCATCAGTATTATTAGTATTAGTTTAGTCCTGTCACTGCTCGTCGCATTTTTGCTGGCGCGTTGGTTGGGAAACCCTATCGAAAAATTATTAGAAGGTGCTCAAAAAGTATGCGATCGCAACTTTGACATCTTTATAGATGTTAAAAGCAAAGATGAGTTGGGACTGTTGGCAGATGCCTTTAATTCGATGGTAGCTGAGATTCGAGACTATGCCCGAAACCTAGAATCCAAAAACAAAGATTTATTACAAATTAATCAACTAAAAGATGAGTTTTTAGCGAATACTTCCCAAGAATTACAAACCCCTTTAAATGAAATAATCGGTATCGCTGACTCTCTTTTAGAGGGAGCTGCTGGGCAACTGTCGGAAATTCAAACGCAAAACTTGTTAATGGTTTTGCAAAGCGGTCAACGGCTAGCAAATATGGTTAACGATATTGTTGATTTAGAAAAACTTAAGCATAAAACACTGGGGTTAAAACTCAGACCAGTAGGAATGCAAGAAATTGCCGATGTAGTTTTAACTCTTGCTAAACCTTTCGCAGATATCAAAGGTTTGCGCTTGATTAATCGAATCGAACCTACTGTACCAATGGTATGTGCTGATGAAA
The DNA here is from genome assembly GCF_039961915.1 of Trichocoleus sp. DQ-A2. NCBI lineage: Bacteria > Bacillati > Cyanobacteriota > Cyanophyceae > Leptolyngbyales > Trichocoleusaceae > Trichocoleus > Trichocoleus sp. DQ-A2. The sequence continues at coordinate 94,614 of NZ_JAMPKD010000006.1, read as the reverse complement.
ATAGAGTTCAACAAATTCTGCATAATTTAGTTAGCAATGCGATTAAATTTACTGATACAGGTAGTATACAAGTTGTTTCTTCAGTTGCGGATAATTACATGAAAATTACGGTTGCAGATACCGGAATTGGCATTCCAATCAATAGAATAAATACCATTTTTGATGCTTTTGAACTTACCGAAGAATCTATTTCTAGACCTTACGTAGGGACGGGCATCCGCCTTGCAGTTACTAAACAACTGGTGGAATTGCATGGCGGCAAAATTTACGTAGAATCCATTCTAAAAAAAGGTTCGCGGTTTACTTTTACGCTACCGCTGGCAGGAAAATTGGAAAGTATACAACAAACGCTTTCCAAAGAACTCAGTTCAAAAGAGGTTGAAATTCAAAACTTTCAGTTTGAAAGGTTACAAGATTACCTACAACCTGCACCCCAAGAAGGAAAATTTAAAATTTTAATTGTAGATGACGATCCGGTTAATCTTCAGATTCTTAACAATTATCTGTGTTTGGAAAATTATACGGTTTATCAAGCGAGGAATGGAATTGCTGCTTTAGAAGCCATTGAGCAAGGTCTAAAGCCTGATTTAATTTTACTTGATGTAATGATGCCAAAAATGTCAGGCTATGAAGTTTGCAAAAAAATTCGCCAAACTTTTCCTGCCAATGAATTACCAATTGTGATTGTGACAGAAGCGCATAGCGTTGCTAATTTATTAGAAACCTTTGGGTCAGGAGCCAATGATTATCTAACTAAACCAATTTCTAGAAACGAATTGATAGCACGAATAGAGACTCATCTTGAGCTTTCCAAAATAAATATTGCTTATGGTCGATTTGTGCCCCGTCAATTTATTAGTTTGCTGGGAGAAGAAAGCATTGTTAATGTAAAGCTAGGCGATCAAGTGCAGAAAGACATGACAATCCTCTTTTCTGACATTCGCAACTTTACGAGCCTTTCAGAGGCGATGTCACCCAAAGAGAATTTTAATTTTATTAATTCCTACTTGAGTCGGGTGAGTCCCGTTATCCGGAATAATAATGGTTTTATAGATAAATATATTGGAGATGCGGTGATGGCACTTTTCCCGGAAAGCGCTGAAGATGCTTTGCGGGCAGCGATTGAAATGCAAAAACAAGTCTCGCAGTACAATATGGAACGCCGAAGAAGCAATTTACCTCCTATCGCTATCGGCATTGGCATCCATAGCGGCAGTTTGATGCTAGGCACGATTGGAGATGAACAGCGTATGGAAGGGACAGTGATTTCAGATGCAGTGAATCTGGCGTCTCGTCTGGAAGATTTGACCAAAGCCTACGGAGCTTCTATTATTATTAGTGAAAAGACTTTGCTGGGTTTAGAAGATCCCACTCGATATAATTATAGATTTTTGGATAAAGTTCATATTAAAGGTCGTAAAGATTTATCGCCTATTTTTGAAGTTTTTGATGGTGTTATCTTAGAGACTTTAGAGCTGAAGAGCAAAACCAGAAGCTCTTTTGAATTAGGAATTCATCTCTATTACAGCAAAAAATATGCCTCTGCGGAGGAAATTTTCAAGAACGTCTTAGAGCAAAATAATCAAGATAAAGCGGCTAGCCTCTATGTTAAACGTTGCCAGAGATTGCAAAAACAGGGAACCGATGAAAGATGGGACGAAATTGAGTCTTTCGAGGAAGCCTTTTAGGCAAAACAACAGGGAGGGATGTTTAAAGAGTGGGTTGCAAAGGCAACCTACATCGCCGATTACCAATTCTGCGATTAAACGCTTGCTTTTAAGCCTTCCAGGTCTCTATCTAGGAATGGTTTTACCTTCTGTAACGGCTTTGATGCCGAGTCGGGTTTTGGCTGCGGAAAAAATATTTATTTCCTATGGACCGATACAGTTATCCCTTCCGGTTTCGGCACTGGAAGAATATGCCAGGGAAGGCAAAATCAATCAGGATTTAGGGTTTTATGCTCAATTTTTTAAGCCGGAACAGCTAGAGCAGTTACGGAGGATTTTGCAAACTCGTGCGAATGTGAGTCCGGTGGCAGTGGCTCAATTTCTCTACACGCCGCAGGGGGAAATTTTGCTGCGACGAGTCGGCGAAATTATTCAAACAAAAGCGTTTCAACCGGGTTTTTATGCAATTCGAGCTGCTTTAATTCAAGCTGCTGCCGATCCACAAGGATTGACGCCACTGAATGTACTGCGAAAGTTTCCGACTTACGCAATTCGGATTAATTCGGATCGGGGCTTTGAGATTATTGATGAGCTGAGCAACCTAATCGGGAAAACTCAAGGAGCGATCGCTGCCGTTGAACAGGCAGCTTTGGCTGAAATCTCAGCTCAGTCATCCACTCAGATGCCCTTTCAGCCATCACAAATGGCAACACCGTTTAATATTCCCGCAGGGCGAGATTTACAGCAACCAGGGCCGCTAAGCTGGGAAATGCAGACCCTGACGCTCAATGACCTCAGCCGCAGCCGTACCTTCCCAGTCGATGTTTATCTGCCGCAGTTGAGCGGACGAGCCGCACCCGTAATTGTAATTTCTCACGGGCTGGGAAGCGATCGCTTGTCCTATGCCTACCTGGCGAGACACCTAGCCTCTCATGGATTTGCAGTGGCTCTACCAGAACATCCAGGCAGTAATTCCCAGCAGTTGCAGGCTCTAATTAGCGGTCTGACAAGCGATGCGGCTCCTCCCAGCGAGGCGGTTGACCGTCCTCTGGATATGAAGTATTTGCTAGATCAACTGGCAGCTACTTATCGAGGACGACTAGATATGCAAAACGTCGGCGTCCTTGGTCAATCGTTTGGCGGCTACACAGCATTGGCGCTGGCGGGTGCAGAAATTAATTTTGAGAACCTGGAAAAAGATTGCACTGCTATCAATAGTTCGTTGAATCTGTCGCTGTTGCTCCAATGTCGGGCGTTGCTGTTGCCGCAAATTGATTATCAGTTGGGGGATGACCGAATTAAGGCAGCGATCGCGATCAATCCAGTTGATAGTAGCATCTTCGGAAAAAGTGAGATGAGCGGCATCAAAGTTCCGATAATGTTATTTGCCAGCAGTAACGATACCGCTGCACCTGCTTTATCAGAACAGATTAAACCCTTCACTTGGCTGACAACCCCCAACAAATATCTGGTTTTAATGAAAAAGGCAACGCATTTTTCCACTTTGGGAGAAGCGTTTGAAGGTACTGGGGTAGTCAAGATTCCGCCACAAGTTGCGGGACCAAATCCCGTGACTGCTTTTGGATATGTGAAAGCCCTGAGCCTAGCTTTTTTTAAAACCTATGTTTCTAACGAGCCAGAATATCAAGGCTACCTGAATGCTTCTTACGCTCAATATATCAGTCGAGATGAGATTCCTTTAGTTTTGATTCAGTCTTTAACAGAGGAACAATTGCAGGGAATCAGCAATACTTCTACTGCTCAGCCAATCCCATCTCCTACACCCAATACTTTTCAGTTAACCTCTCCCCCAGCCCTTCCCCTGCAAGGGGACGAGAGGAATTCTTCCCCTTCTCTGCCAGGGGATAGAGTAGAGGCGTTAGGTGTGCCTTACCCGAAAAATATTGCACCTACACCTTAATTAGAATATGCAATCGGATGATTTGAAATTAACTCAACTAAAACAAAAACTAAGCAGTGCTAGGCGTTCGGCTTGGAAACCTATCGTTCAAGAAGGTGATGGAGACTTAACTGCATCAAAATTTGCTGGAAAACCCTGGCTGAGTGCCGATGAGACTTGGCCTATTTGCCCTAATTGTCAAAAGCCAATGCAGCTATTTCTGCAACTGAATCTTGAGCAGTTGCCTGAAAGCTTGAATGGAAAGTTTGGTAGTGGTTTATTACAATTTTTTTATTGTACTAGCTACAACGAGCCTCTTTGCGAGGTTGATTGTGAGGTTGTGAGAATTATTCAACCAAACAGCACACCATCAGAGATGGACATACCAGAAATAGAAGATTTATTTCCTGCTAAGTTAATTACGGGATGGGAAGAAAGGGATGAGTACCCTGACAGGCAAGAGATAAAGCTAGATAACTATACAATAGATAATAAAGCTTTTGATATTGTCTATCAGCGCCCTCCAAGAGAAGACAAGTTAGCTGGTTGGCCTAGTTGGGTACAAGATCCTGAATATCCAAATTGTCCAACTTGTAACCACGAAATGAATCAATTCATTTTTCAAATTGATTCAGGAGATACTAACAATAATATTCTTTATAACTGGGGTGATATGGGAGCAGCATATCTCGTACAATGCCCAGAGCATAAGGAACAAGTTGCTTTTCTGTGGCAGTGCCACTAATTAAAAACTTATAGGATTAAATGCAAGGACTTTTAAACTTAAACAAACCTGTTGGATTCACTTCTCACGATTGTGTCGCTAAGGTGCGAAAACTCTTGCGCCTCAAGCGCGTGGGACACGCGGGAACTTTAGATCCGGCTGCGACTGGCGTGTTACCAATTGCCCTGGGCAAGGCGACGCGGCTGTTGCAATATCTGCGGCAGGATAAGGCTTATCGGGGGACGATTCGACTGGGGGTAAGGACGACGACTGATGACTTGGAAGGAGAAATTATCAGCGCCCATCCAGTACCAGGATTAACCTTAGAACAAGTGCAAGCAGCCTTAAAGAAATTTGAGGGCAAAATTCAGCAAGTGCCGCCAAATTATAGTGCCATTCAAGTTGAGGGAAAACGCCTGTACGATAGGGCACGGGCGGGGGAAATTATTGAAGTTCCAGCGCGAGAGGTGGAAGTTTATAAGCTAGAAATATTGGAGTGGAGAGAAGGAGATTTTCCCGAATTAGATGTAGCGATCGCTTGTGGCCCTGGAACTTATATTAGAGCGATCGCCCGCGATTTAGGTTCGGCGTGTGCAACCGGCGGCACCCTTGCCGCCTTGACTCGCACTGAGAGTAGCGGTTTCCAGATAGCAGATAGTCTGACTTTTGAAGAATTGGAAGAACAGCTCAAACAAGGAACGTTCCACCCAATTCTAGCGTCGGCAGCTTTGGGGCATCTCCCAGCTGTCACCTTACAAGCAACAGACGCTAAAGCCTGGTGCCAAGGTCAGCGCATTCCTTTTCGCCCCCTTTCCTTTCCTGCCTTGACGGACGCTGAAGAGGGAAAGTTGCGGCTGAACGATGAAGAGGGTCGTTTTTTGGGCATAGGCTGCCTGCTTGCCTCAGAAACTGGCTATCTACTCGTTCCTCTGATGGTATTTGAGCCACTTTGAGCCATATTTAGAGGAACACCCGCTTTCTCGCGTGCGCGATCGCTGCGATGCCTCTGCGAGCCGGTCGTCAGGATAATCGTTTTAGAGTTAGAACTGGCAGCATGATAGCCGTGTGCGAACGACTTGGCTGCGTTTGGAGAAAATTTCGGATGCGATCGCTAAAATCAACGTTAATTTATATTGCAATTATTCTTGGATTTATTTCGAGCTACGCGAACAAATCATCGGCTCAAGATTCCGATTTCGCCACTTTAAGCCGAGAAATTATTAGCAGACTGAATGGAAATTGTCAGGGTTCTACGCAAGTTAGCTATCAATCCCAGAAACTAACCTCACCGAATGGGATCAATTCAATTTATCTGAATATGAATATTCGGAGAGTTGGTCAAGCCAACAGTCGGGCAAACAATAACTTGTTGATAAAATGTAATCCCAATACTGCTGATAAAATTCTTGGAGAATTAGTGATTGAAAAGGATGGACTATCGAGTACAACAAGGCTGGGAGATATTCTGGGCTTAAGTAACAATATTCATAACTACGTTATTGCTAATCCAGTCTCTTTCTCCCCGGATGATAGATATTTAGTGTTAAGATTAGATGTTTTTGATGGATTAAATAATTCTTGGGTTAATCATTTAGTTTTAGACACTCTTAATCGCTATAAAATATTGGCTTTTTCTAATTGTGAAGGATTTGAAAGCAATTCCTATTTAGGATTTATTTCATCTTCTGAGATAGTTTTTGCCTGCGAGAATCCTAGCGAACCAGGCCCTATAGAGGTCTTTAATTTCCAAAAAAGATCGCGGCAGAAGATTTCCACCCGGAAACCTTCAAGGGAATTAGTAAAAATTTTTGACAAAGTTCGTTCTTACGGCTCAGTTTCTTCAGGATTTACCATCGTCAACGAGCAGCAGTTTCCTCCTCAATAGAAGTTAAGCCGTTGGATCTAAAATCTTACTAGAGTTTTTTAGGGCTATAGAGTTTGTATAGCAGACCTAAATAATTCGTGAAGGCGAGATCCCCGACTTCTTAGAGAAGTCGGGGATCTGAAACCCTGGCATCTCAAAACTTAAATATAATTGCGATAAATATGCAACATTTCGCATTTTCAAAAAGTTTCTGTCTGCCCCAAAATTACTGAATCCTTAGCTTGGATTCAAAGATACTGAAACCCAACTCTTCTGCTGGGTTAAAGAACGAAAACTAACTGACAAAACTCCAGTAATCTAATACTCGGAAGATAGTAATTTAGCCCTAAAGTGGATACATTCATCAATATTTGGTTGTAGAAGTAAAAACATGACCCAAGCACAAGTAGCACCTTATGGTTCCTGGAAATCGCCCATCACCTCTAACTTAATTGTTTCTGAAACGATTGGAGTGGGGCAGATTGCCTTTGATGGCGAGGATGTTTACTGGATTGAGGGGCGACCCGCAGAAGCGGGACGGAGTGTGATTGTGCGACGTACCCCAGAGGGGAAAACCATTGATGTCACCCCACCTCCCTTTAACGTCCGAACCCGCGTCAATGAATACGGCGGCGGTGCCTTCTGCGTCGCTGATGGCACTATTTATTTTTCTAATTTTGCGGATCAGCGCCTTTATCGGCAGACTCCAGGTGCAGAATCGCAACCGCTGACACCAGAAGGAAGCTTCTGCTATGCGGATGGAATAATTGACCGGAAACAGCGGCGGTTGTATGTTGTGCGCGAAGACCACACCACAGGCGATCGCGAACCAGTCAATACCTTAGTTAGCATCAACTTGGAAGATGGGGACGATATTCGGGTGCTGGTGTCTGGAAACGACTTTTATTCATCTCCACGCCTCAGTCCTGACGGTTCTCAACTGGCTTGGTTAACTTGGAATCATCCAAATCTGCCGTGGGATGGAACGGAATTATGGGTCGCAAAGATAACAGCGGATGGTTCCTTGGCTGAAAGCCAACGGGTTGCTGGTGGCGTTGATGAGTCTATTTTTCAGCCAGAATGGTCGCCGGATGGCATTTTACACTTTGTTAGCGATCGCAGTGGCTGGTGGAATCTCTACAGATGGCAATCTCGATCCTCCCTAACCTCCCTTAAAAAGGGGGAAAAAGAGGTTGAACCGCTGTGCGAGATGGAGGCTGAATTTGGGCTTCCGCAGTGGGTTTTTGGGATGTCTACCTATGCCTTTGAATCTGAAGAACGCATTATCTGCACCTATACTCAGCGAGGCATTTGGCATTTGGCGAGCCTCGACACGGAGACAGGACTGGAGCAAATTGAGACGGATTACACTGAGATTTCGTCTCTCAAAGCCTCTGGGGGTCGTGTGGGATTCATTGCTGGCTCACCGACCAAATTTAGCTCGATTATCCAAATGGATATGGCGACGCGGCAAATAGAAGTGTTGCAGCGATCGAGCCAGTTAGAAATTGACTCTGGGTATTTGTCTGTTCCGCAACCGATTGAATTTCCGACCGAGAACGGATTAACCGCTCACGGCTTCTTCTATCCGCCCCAAAATCGCGACTATACAGCACCCGATGGTGAGTTGCCGCCCTTGGTCGTCAAAAGCCACGGAGGACCGACAGCAGCCACCTCTAGCCAGCTGAACTTGCGGATTCAATACTGGACAAGTCGCGGATTTGCTTCTCTAGATGTCAATTATGGCGGCAGCACCGGCTATGGACGCGCCTACCATCAGCGGCTGGATGGGCAGTGGGGGATTGTGGATGTGGATGATTGCGTGAATGGGGCGCGGTATCTGGCCCAACAAGGCTTGGTGGATGGAAACCGGATGGCGATCGCCGGTGGTAGTGCGGGTGGCTACACGACGCTGTGCGCCCTGACTTTCCGCGATGTCTTCAAGGCAGGTGCGAGTTACTACGGCGTCAGCGACTTAGAGGCGCTGGTCAGAGATACCCACAAATTTGAATCGCGCTATCTGGATCGGCTGATTGGCCCTTACCCACAGCGGCAAGATATTTATCAAGAGCGATCGCCTATTTACTTTACGGAGAATCTCTCTTGTCCGGTCATTTTCTTTCAAGGGCTAGAAGATAAAGTTGTCCCACCCAACCAAGCAGAAATGATGCTAGAGGCCCTACGTGCCAAAGGGTTGCCCGTTGCTTATGTTCCTTTTGAGGGCGAACAACACGGTTTTCGCCGTTCGGAGAATATTAAACGCGCCATTGATGGGGAATTTTACTTTTATTCTCGCGTCTTCCGGTTTGAGCTTGCCGATCCAGTGGAGCCAGTTGCGATCGCTAATCTTGACCCTGAAGCATGACCAACCCTCAGGCTGATTACGATAGCCCTTGGAAGGAAGCCTTGGAGATTTATTTTACCGACTTCATGGCTTTCTTCTTCCCGCAAGCTTATGCTGACATTAACTGGTCGCAGGGCTACGAATTTCTCGACACCGAACTGCAACAAGTCGTCCGCGATGCAGAACTGGGGCGGCGTCGGGTCGATAAACTGGTAAAAGTCTGGCGACAAAACGGCGAAGAAACCTGGGTACTGATTCACATCGAAGTTCAAAGCAAAGTTGATACTAATTTTGCTGAGCGGATGTATGTCTATAATTACCGGCTTTTTGACCGATATCGACGGCAAGTTGCCAGCTTAGCCGTGTTGGCAGACGAGCAAGCGTCATGGCGTCCGCAGAGTTACGGCTATGAAATTTGGGGCGCAAGAGTTAGTTTGCTATTTCCCACTGTCAAGCTGTTGGACTATGAAGCCCAGTGGCAAAGTTTAGAGCAAAGCACCAATCCTTTTGCCGTCATCATCATGGCTCATCTGAAAGCGCAAACGACGCGCCGCAATCCCGAAGGGCGGTTAGAGTGGAAATTGAGCCTAGTTCGAGGGCTATATGAACGAGGTTACAGCCGGGAAAACATCCTAGAGTTGTTCCGGTTAATTGAATGGATGATGGTGTTACCAGAGGAATTACAGTTTGGGTTTGAAGAAACACTAAGTCGTTACGAGGAGGAAAGAAGAATGCCCTTTATCACGCCAATTGAGCGCAGAGGCATCCGCAAGGGAATCGTACAGAATTCTAGAGAGAATGTCATCGAAGTTTTGGAGACACGGTTTGAAACGGTGCCCAGCTCGATTGCTGAGAGTATCAATAATCTCGAAGATTCGGCAGTGCTAAAACAGCTTCTGAAGCGGGCAATTACCATTAGCTCCTTGGAAGAATTCCAACAAGCGATCGCCCAGCTTACCTCTCAGGAAGAATCGGGAACAGTCTAAAATTACAATTTTTAAACGGAGATGAATTCATGCCTGAAGAACCCATATTCAACATTAACGAAGAAATGTATGAGACGCTGCTAGAATTCCAGCAGCAAATTGAAGTAGGCGAAGTCGAATCACCAGCGGAAACCACACAAGAACAAGAGAATCTCGACACGGCTAGAGAATCTCTAGAAAATGTTTACTTGGCTGAGAGTGATTCAAAACACCCTCTTGAGTAAAGCCAGTAGTAGGATGCGATCGCGCTTGTGAGGGATGGGAAGAGCGAACCGACAGGTCGGCGCTTCGCTATCGCATCCTTCACTTCTTCATTCGTCTCGTCTGTTGCGTGCGTAAAATCAAGAGCAAATTGTCCTGATGATGCCGTGCAATAAATCTAATTCAGAAGTGCCAAAAATCTAGCAACATGATTTAGTATTTTTTGTTGAAAAATATTTTATTAAATAGAAAATGCAGAAAAAACAAAAATTTCCCTACTTAGTTGGTTCCAAATGGACAGCCCAGCAAAAAACGTGGGGATGGCGACATTTTCAGGTAGTGAATCGCAAAAACCAAGGCAAGTTTGTTTTTGCAGAAATGGTTGCTTCCTGTGACCCAAATGTGCGTTTCTGGATTAACGCCAAGCTGCTAAAAAATCCCTCCCAGTGGCAAGCAGGCTGGCAATCTTTGCAAGAAATGGAGGAAAAGGAAAATAGCGAATTAAATATTGAAAGTCCAATCATTTCTAATTTTTAATAATTCCTATGACTGCTGTTTCCCTTGAGAACGTCCGCAAACTCTACAACAAAATCCCTGTCGTCAACGACCTCTCCTTTACGATTAAATCTGGAGAGATGTTTGGACTCCTTGGCCCTAACGGTGCAGGGAAATCTACGACAATTCGGATGCTAACCACATTGACAAAACCCAGTGAAGGTCAAATTGAGGTCGCTGGATATGATGTGGTACGACAACCTTTGCAGGTAAAACAAAATATTGGGGTGGTATTGCAACAAATCAGCGTGGATGCCGATTTGACGGTTTGGGAAAATATGGAACTGCATGGGCGGATGCACCATATTCCCCAGCACCAGCGACAGCAGGACATCGATCGATGGCTGGAATACGTGGAACTGGTAGACAGGCGAGATAGCCTGGTAAAAACCCTTTCAGGTGGCATGAAGCGCCGATTGCAGATTGCCAGAGCCTTATTGCATCAACCTTCTATTCTTTTTTTGGATGAGCCAACGGTGGGATTAGACCCGCAAACGCGCCGCCGTCTCTGGGAAATTATCCGAGATTTGAATAAGCAAGGGATGACGATGCTGCTGACGACGCATTACATGGATGAGGTGGAATATTTGTGCGATCGCATTGGTATCATGGATGCCGGTCAATTGATTGAGCTTGGCACCTTGCAACAGCTGCGCTCTAAACACGGCGAAGGGTTGGTGATGAAACAACAAGGAGATCGCTGGGAATACAAATTCTTCCCCAATCTGGAACAAGCCAACGCTTATCTTGACGCTGCACCGGATAAAACTGGTATGATGGTTCGCCCGTCCAATCTAGAAGATATTTTCGTTGAACTCACAGGACGCCAGCTAGACTAACCCATTTAGTCATTCGTCTTTTATTCAGAGTCTCTTCCCCATGACGAATGACGAATGACGAATGACTGACTAATGACGAATGACTAATGATGCCTCGCCTCGCCTCGAAAATTGAAGCCATTCTTTATCTCAAGGGTAAGCCGATCTCGGTTAGCGAAATTGCCGAATATGCTGAATGCGATCGCGATAACGCCGAAGATGCCCTGATTGAACTCATGACTGACTATGCCCACCGGGATAGCGCCCTAGAAGTGGTGGAAACGCCTGAAGGCTTTACCTTACAATTGCGCTCGCCCTTTCAAGGTTTGGTAGAGGCGTTAGTGCCGCTAGACTTAGGCGTGGGAGCCTTAAGGACGCTGGCAGCGATCGCCCTCAAAGGCCCCATTACCCAATCTGAGTTGGTCGATTTGCGCGGTTCGGGAGCTTATCAGCACGTCCAGGAACTTGTCGAACTGGGTTTTATCCGCAAGCGCCGACAAGCCGATGGTCGTTCCTACTGGTTACAGGTTACGGAAAAATTTCATCAATATTTTGAAGTCGAACAACTCCCCCAACTGACTCAGCAGGATGTACCGTAAAACCAGCCATTTGGTGTTTCACAGAGCATATTTTTCAAAAAATCTCTCTATCGGCTTACATTTGATAACCAATAGTATGGAGTAGCCAAACAACACAATCGTTTACAGTAGAAGGAAAGCTACTCAAATCTTTTTATTCCAATGGTGTTTAACCCTGAATTGTTCGACCGCGAGCCTGAAGATGCACAAGTCAATCAGCTCCTCCAATATATTCAGCACCAATCTCCAGAAGTTTTAGCGCGAGTTGCCAAATCTGTTACGCCGGACATTAAGCAAATCGTCTCGCAGAACGTTCAGGGGCTGGTGGGAATGCTTCCCTCAGAGAATTTTAACGTTCAAATTACGACCGACAGAGAAAATTTAGCAGGTCTATTGGCATCAGCCATGATGACTGGCTATTTCTTACGCCAGCTTGAACAACGGATGCAGCTGGATGAATCGTTGACTGGTTCTTCCCTGTCTCACAAACCTTCTAACGGCGAAAAATTCGCTGATTAAATTTAGTCAAATTCTCAGCGATATGTCATCTGCGATCGCAATTCTGTCTCTAGCTCAAGAGAGGATATTGTTTCGATGAGAAGTTATCGCCTATTTTTGGCATTTTAGGCGATCGCTTCGGTTAAAGTTGCTCGTTCCATTACCAACTTGCGATTGCATAGTTGGCAACTAGCCAATTGGCTTCCTGTTTCAGGGAATTTCCCATTTGAACCTAAAAATAGTCTTAGCCGCCAGCCGCAAAAGCAGCCAATATCAAAATTGACAGTAAAAGACCCGGACTAAGCATCAGCGCTAAGGTTAACAGTTCATTGAATTCCATTTTCTTGCACCACTACTAAAGCTCATCTAATCGATAGCGATTCTAACACGGCAATCGTTTCTTCAGAAGCAATAAGCAGAATAAATTATGATTTCAAAATGTAATGAATTAGCTAGATTAAATATTTGAAATTTAATCTAGCTAATTCATTACATTCTCTTCCTGCAATTCCCGAAACCTAACCCGGCTCCCCAAGCCTGGTTGGATTACTTTATGATGAGACGGATTTGACAGGGAACATTTTTACTTAATGCCAGTCCTGAAACACCTTATATTTTAAATCTTATTACAGCCATTTTCTATCAAGCATTTTTGCCTGATTTGCAGTTAAAGCTTTCAGTTCATTGAAAAAAATTTCCTATAGTTTTGTCAAAATGCCTTCGGTAAAGGTTATTTTGCGTTTAATACGATTGAAAGTTCTCAGAAAATAAATTTTAAAAAATACTTAGTAATCAGCCAATACAGGAAAACAAAATCTTAGATTTTTTCTACCATTTATCGTCAAAGCTAATGATTATACTTTCTAAGTAATTTCACCTATACAAATAGGCATAAATTCCCCCAAGTGTAAATACTTTATCTATAAAAATTTGCAAATGTTAAAAATTATTGTTAAATTTCAGGGAACGCCATAGAAGAATGATACCCAGCGATGAATAAGTTCTTTTGGATTATTCCGTCACCGCCAACGCTGCAAGCCCAATCTCGTGTTTATGACCTGAAAGCGCGGCTAGACTGGGGTGAACCGGCTTTGACGATTATTGATGTAAGCGATCGCAGCCAATTTAATATTAGCCACATCATGGGAGCCATCCCCATGCCGATGAACGAATTAGTCGATCGCGCCCTCACCAAATTGGAACTCACCCGTGATATTTACATTTACGGTGAAACCGATGAAGAAACCGCAGTTGGTGCTACAAAACTGCGTGCGGCTGGCTATCAACAAGTGTCTGAAATCAGAGGGGGGGTAGCGGCGTGGAAAGCAGTAGGTTTTCCAGTTGAGACGATTCTGACTGCTAGCTGTTAATAAATTGTGAACCAGTAATCGCTAATAGATGAGAAACGTAGATTTAACCGCTATTTCTTGCGTAGGGGTATGGCATTACCATGTCCCTAGAGGACGTGAATTTTATAAGTTATTGTATCCACGTTTTTAGTGTTCAAAAATATCCTTATATTGCAGCAAATCCAAAGTCACAATCGTGGGCAAACATTCAAAACATTGCTGAGCAACTTCCCACCGCCCTTCGCGTTGCAGCATTGCAATTAGTTTTTGTCGCACGCTGAGTAGATAACGAACATCATTCGCTGCATAGCGGAGTTGTTCTTCGGATAAGTTTGCAGCATTTCCCCAGTCTGAACTTTGAGCCGTTTTGTCAAGTTCTACCTTCTCTAGCTCTTGCACCAACTCCTTTAAACCGTGGCGGGAAGTATAGGTGCGAGCAAGCTTGCTGGCAATTTTAGTACAAAAAATTGGAGTTACATGGATGCCTAAATTTTGCCGTAGTTGGGCAACATCGAAACGGGCAAAGTGAAATAGTTTTAGGACATCGGTTGCTTCCATCAGTTGTTTTAAATTGGGAGCGTCTATCTGTCCTTTAGCAATTCGCACGACTGTAACGCGGTTTTGGGAGTCGCACAGCTGCACCAAGCATAAGCGATCGCGTTGGGGTATCAATCCCATTGTTTCCGTATCCACTGCGATCGCTGACTCTTGCAGATACTGAGACAATATCTCCTCGGAAAGGTCGCGATCGTATACTTGAAAATCTTCCAATTCTCTCTCCTTAGCGGCGTTTAATGAATATTTGAGTTAAGTAATACTCGCCCTTTGCGTTCTTGGCAACACCTACCCCAGTTAAATCATACTGACCTTGAATATTTTTCAGATGACCGGGGCTTTTTAGCCAACCTTCTACTGCTTGCTTGGCTGGATCGCTAAAGCCTTGATTGTATGCCACATTTTCAGATGCACCGCCATAAGAAATTGATTTACCAATTGCCTTCGCTCGCTGCTCAAATCCATTATGGCTGAAAGGAACCGCACCATTTGCCATTGCCTGACTGTGTGCCCTTGCCTCTTTGCTAATTCGAGGATCTAGCGTCAGAGGTGGCAAATTTTGGGACTTTCGATATTGGTTGATGAGTTCGTGAGTATACTCTTCCAAGGTTAGGAAATTACTAGAGGAACTAGGCGTGGGGCTTGGGGTAGCTGGTGATGTTTCATCTGGCGAAATTTCACCATCAGGGCTAGGGATCAAATCGCAGCCTCCAGCACCAACAGCCAGGACAAGCATTCCGAAAACAAGCCCCGCAGCTAATTTTTGCATGAGTTCTGGATATATTTGAGAATCAATTTGGCAATTTTTTTAGGATGAGAATATAAATTTTCACTGTAGCAATTCTATTTTTTGTCAGCCATCTCTTCAGAGCCCCGCCTCCTTTAAAAAGGCCGGGATCTCGCCTTCACGTTGCCAAGAATTCATACAGGGCAAGATAAGTTTCTTCTGGCGCTTCTTCGGGTAGAAAGTGACCGCAATTGATAGCCTTACCGCGTACATCAATTGCGCGATCGCGCCAGGTTTCTAAAACATCATATTTGCGCCCAATAATTCCTTTTCCGCCCCAAAGAGCTAGCACCGGACAGAGAATTTTTTTCTCCATATCTAGGTTATCGTGCTCTAGATCGATGGTAGCAGCGGCGCGATAATCTTCGCAGGTGGCATGAATCGCAGCGCGATCGCTAAAGCACCGAATATACTCAGCCAAGGCTTCCGGAACAAAGGCAGAAAAATCTTGACTCCATCTTTCTAAACAGGTGCGGAGGTAATATTCAGGATTAGCGCCAATCAAGGTTTCGGGTAAGCCATCGGGTTGAATGAGAAAAAACCAGTGGTAGTAAGCCGTGGCAAAATCTCGATCGGTCGTCGCGTACATTTTATGAGTAGGCGCGATATCTAATAATGCCAGTTTCTTAACTCGGTTAGGATGATCGAGTGCCATGCGATGAGCGACTCGTGCGCCCCTGTCATGACCGGCTACATAAAATTCTTCATAACCTAATTTTGACATCACCTCGACTTGATCTTGCGCGATCGCTCGTTTTGAATAATTTCGATGATCTGGTTCGCCTTCCGGTTTAGAGCTGTCGCCGTAGCCTCTCAAATCCGGTGCCACTACTGTAAAATTCTCGGCGAGACGAGGTGCTATTTTATGCCACATGACGTGGGTTTGAGGATAGCCGTGCAGCAACAGTAGTGCAGGGCCAGATCCCGCCTTGACTAAATTGATTCTTGCTTCAGGGGTATCAATTTTAGTCACATCAAAATTAGCGAACATAGTCATTTTTGAATTAACGCAGTGCCCAATCTAAAAATCGCTCAGTATGATAGAGCGCTAACTGGTTGCTCAGCCCCTGGAAGACAGCATCAAAAGCGTGTTCAGCCCAAGGAATTTCCAGCAAAACCGATGTATTTCCATCTGCAAGCAGCCGTTGGTGCATTTGCTGGATAAATTTTAATTGCACTAGATTATCGCGGCTTCCATGTACAAATAAAGTTGGTGGTAGCGATCGCCTAACATAACTAATCGGTGAGGCAAGACGATACCGATCGGGCATGGTCGCAGGCGTTCCCCCCATAAATGTTTCTAAAACCGCTCGCGTATCGATGGGATCGGGGCGTGGCGGGTTGGCATAGCCTCCAGGCAGATCCACTGGGCCATAATAGCTAACCACTGCTTTTACAGGCAGTGCATCCGGCTCATAAGCCGCTAACATTGCCAAATGTCCGCCAGCGGAACGTCCTACGATGGCAATCCGTTCGGGATCGGCCTCGTACTCGGCGGCGTGTTGGTGGATGAAAGCTAAGGCAGCACGCACGTCATCTAGCTGCGCGGGAAAACGGTAGCGCGGCGTGTGTCGGTAATCGATGGCAAAGACACTATAGCCCCTCGCCGCCATATAACGGCTGAAATCAGCGTTTTGGGTTGGGTCGCCGCTCCGCCATGCCCCAGCGTAGATGATAATTAGCGCTGGATAATTGCCAACTTGCGGCGGTCGGTAAAGATCCATGCTCAAGGGGACACCATCTGGTTGTGAAAAGACGATGCCAGAGGTATAACGACTCTCACCGGGATTGATGCCTCGAAACACATCAGCTAGCACGAACGGTTGTTCGCGCATCCCTGTTTGCTGACGATTAGGCAAAATTCCCCTATAGTCTCCGAGACCCTCTTGCATTGCCACGGCTAGATGCTGTTGTGTCGCTGGCATCTGTAACAGTGGCAAAACACTCAAAAGCAGTGCTAGCAAACTAGCAGCCAAAGCTAAAAATTGCCACGGAGTGCGACGGATCGTTACCAGCACCAACAGACTTGCGATCGCGTTTAGCACCACCAACCAAGGACTGACTTCTGGTGCCCCTACCCCTAATGGCAGTAGGGACATCGTGGGCGCTGGAACCACAATCCAGGAACTCAAGAAAAGTGCCGCGCCACTCAAGAGCAAAACTAACGTCTGGGTAATTACTGCTAACCAATGAGACACAATCGCTGCTCTATTGCCCCAGGTAAGCTTCTAAGACTTGTGGATTGCGCTGAATTTCAATCGGAGTCCCCACAGCAAGATTGCGACCTTCAGCGACAACCCAGACCTTGTCGCACAAAGACATGATTACGTCCATATTGTGTTCAATAATCAAAAAGGTCATGCCCTCCTGATTCCATTGGGTGATGTAGTCGCAAATTTGTCTAATCAGCGTCGGATTCACCCCAGCCGCCGGTTCATCCAATAAGATCAGCTTTGGCTGCGTCATCAGCGCCCGTGCCATTTCCAGCAGCTTGCGTTGCCCTCCAGAGAGCGCCCCGGCGTAATCCTGCGCCTTCGCTGCCAACCCCACTGATTCCAGCAACATCATCGCTCTTTCTCGCTGCTGCCGTTCTTCCTTCGCCACCAGATGGGGTTGAAACCAAACTTTCCAAAAGTTTTCCCCCGTCTGTTTTTGAGCTGCCAGCAGCATATTTTCCATGACCGAAAGCCGCGATAGCACCCGCGCTACCTGAAATGTACGAACCATTCCCATCTGAGCAATTTGATACGGCTGCAACGAATGAATCGGTTCGCCGTCAAAAATCACCCGCCCTTTGTCTGGATGAATGAAGTTTGATAGGAGATTAAATAGCGTCGTTTTGCCAGCACCATTCGGGCCAATCAGTCCCGTGATACTGCCTTGCGGTACCGTAATCTCGACATTATCGACAGCCCGAACTCCGCCGAAGCTTTTACAGAGTCCGCTGGCAGCGAGTAAAGCGATTTCTGAAAGTCGGGGTTTTGGGTCTGCTTCGACTAAATCGGGGCTTTCTTCGAGATGCTTGCCGCCCCCATTTAAAGACCCCTCAGACAACCGATTGGGCGGAATGTGCGAGTTATTTGCCAAGGGTCAGTTCCTCTTTTTTCCCTAAGATACCTTGTGGACGCCAAACCATCAGCACCATCAGGATTAAACCAATCACCATGATTCTAAATGCCCCTTCCCGCGAGGCATCCAGTTGCACCAACTGAGGTAAGTAAAAGCGAGTCAAACTATCGTAACCCCAGAAAATCACCGCCCCCAGGATTGTGCCCACGTTGTTACCCGCACCGCCCAAGACAACAATCGTCCAAGCGTAGAAAGTCGTCAGTGGCTCAAAGTTATTCGGGTAAACCGTTGTCGTCTGCCATGCCAAAAAAGCCCCAGCGACTCCGGCGATCGCGCCTCCCAGCATGAAAGATTGTAATTTGTACCAAAAGACATTTTTTCCTAATGCTTTAGGAATTTGCTCATCTTCTCGAATCGCTTTTAGCACTCGACCCCAAGGCGATCGCACCAACGTCTCCAGCAGCCAAAACGTCAACCCCAATACCAGCAGCGACAACACCATCAAACCAAGCTTATCTCCTGGTGGCAAGGCATATCCATATACCCCAAACGATCCTTGCCGAAATTCTTTGCCCATTGGCAATGGCTGATTATTGACAACTAAACGGAGCAATTCGGAAACGCCGATGGTCACGATTGCTAAGTAATCCTCGCGCAACCGTAGAGTTGATAATCCGATTAACAGTCCTAGCAGCGCTGCTAAAACAGCACCGATAGCCACCCCGAAAATTAGGGGAACCCCCTGCAAGCTCAACAACACTGTGGTGTATGCACCGACTGTCATAAAGGCAATATGCCCAAAATTAATCAGTCCGGTGAAGCCCCACTGTAAATTTAAACCCAAGCTAAACAGGGCAAAAATTGTCGTAGAAATTGTCAAAAAGATGAGATAGCCAACCATGCCACGCTTGTGAGACTCAATAAACTATAAACTCTAAGCTCTAAGCTTTAGATTGTCCAAGATCCCTCTAACAAGAAGGCTCTAGGGAATGTTACGTTGTTCGCCAGTGTTTAATTATGAATTTTCTCAGAGGTCGATTACAACGCTTAACTGCTCAGCTACCCGATTTAATCGATCAACTCGCTGATGACAACTTGGATGACGCCTGGAAAGTTCTACAACAGATTTATTATGACCTGTATATGCTCAAAGCCATCCAAGAGTCGAAGCATACCGTACAGCCGGGGGAAACCCTAACCCGCGAAGAAGCTCTCCGGATGTTGCACTTCCCCTAAGTTTTCCCCTGTTCGTCGGCTGAATCAAGGGGTAAAAATCGCTTTTAGTCAAATTTCGCAGTAAAAAGAAAAAGTATCTGCCATTTGGAGTAAGAGCCAGTTGCCCTGTGAAACTAGAAGTGCGCTATGCCCGGTCTTTTCTGCGAGACCTGAAGAACTTAGAATACGCAGCTAGAGAGCGGATATATGAATTTGTCTTTGAGGAGTTCATGCGGATCGAGCGAATTACCGATTTGCCGGAACTCCGGGGAATCGGGTCTGATAGTATCTTCTACCGCTTTACGATAGATGACTATCTGATTGCGATTGAAGTGACCGGGCATCTTGTTAAATTTCTGCGGGTTCTGCCCAAACCGCGTCTTTAAGAGGCTTTCGAGTTGAAAGCCGGTCGTTGTAAGACCGAATAGAGCGGTCTAATGAATTTTCCTGGCTATCTCAGATAAATCTAGCTGTACAGGACTCTAAAGCAATTCTGAATCTCAATTTGGGGTGGGAGAATTACCCAATTAACGAATTGACAGGCTAATTCGTCAAAAGTGATGCTGAAGCTTACCTTAAACTTGTGTTGACTGGAAACACGCTTATTGAGATTTACTTATG
This sequence comes from Trichocoleus sp. DQ-A2, assembly GCF_039961915.1. Taxonomy (NCBI): domain Bacteria; kingdom Bacillati; phylum Cyanobacteriota; class Cyanophyceae; order Leptolyngbyales; family Trichocoleusaceae; genus Trichocoleus; species Trichocoleus sp. DQ-A2. The sequence continues at coordinate 74,883 of NZ_JAMPKD010000006.1, read as the reverse complement.
GATGCTGCTGCACTTTGGCAACGTTACCAAGAATGGCTCTACTACCATGAGGGGTTAGACTTTTACCTCGATGTCAGCCGGATGCGGTTTGATAGTGAGTTTGTCGAGGCGATGCAGCCGAGGTTTGAGAAGGCGTTTCAGGAGATGGAGGCACTGGAGGGAGGCGCGATCGCAAACCCTGATGAAAACCGCATGGTAGGTCACTACTGGCTGCGCGACCCGGATTTAGCGCCCACTCCGGAAATCAAACAACAGATTGTCCAAACTTTAGAGCAGATTGAAGCGTTTGCCCAAAAAATCCACAGTGGCGAAATTCATCCACCCAACGCTCCAAAGTTTACCGATATTGTTTCCATCGGTATCGGCGGATCGGCACTCGGTCCCCAATTTGTCGCCCAAGCGATCGCCCCAGACTTCCCGCCCCTCGCCATCCACTTCATTGACAACACCGATCCGGCGGGCATTGACCGTATCCTCTCCCAGCTCAAAGATCGGCTGAACAGCACCCTCGTCTTAGTCATCTCCAAATCAGGGGGAACGCCAGAACCCCGCAATGGCATGGTAGAAGTGCAAAAAGCCTTCGCTGAGCAGAATCTGAACTTTTCCCCTCAAGCTGTTGCCATCACTGGGGAAGGCAGCAAATTAGATCGGCAGGCAAACTCAGAAGGCTGGTTGGCAACCTTCCCAATGGAAGATTGGGTGGGAGGCCGTACCTCGGAGCTATCAGCGGTAGGATTGCTCCCAGCCGCCTTGCAGGGAATCGATATCCGCGCTATGCTTGCCGGTGCCAAAGAAATGGACACTGCCACTCGCCTGCCCCAAGTCAAGAAAAATCCAGCCGCACTACTGGCGATGAGCTGGTACTTCGCCGGAAATGGCAAGGGCGAAAAAGATATGGTGGTGTTGCCCTACAAAGACAGCCTGCTGTTATTCAGCCGCTATTTGCAACAGTTAGTCATGGAATCTTTGGGCAAAGAAAAAGACCTTGACGGAAATATCGTCTACCAAGGGATTGCTGTTTATGGCAACAAAGGCTCAACCGACCAGCACGCTTACGTGCAGCAGTTGCGAGAGGGCGTCCCGAATTTCTTCCTGACTTTCATTGAAGTCTTAAAAGACCGGCAGGGTAACTCCCCCTTCGTCGAGCCGGAAGTCACATCCGGCGACTATCTCTCTGGTTTACTCCAGGGAACCCGACAAGCTTTGTATGAAAACCAGCGGGATTCTGTCACCGTGACGATTCCTCAGGTAAATCCCCGCATGGTAGGTGCCTTAATTGCTTTGTATGACCGGGCTGTTGGACTTTATGGGTTCCTGGTCAATATCAATGCTTATCACCAGCCAGGGGTAGAAGCGGGGAAAAAGGCTGCCGCCGCCATTCTCGACTTGCAAAGACGAGTTTTGCAGGCAGTACAAGAGGAAGGCGCTCCCCTTTCTTTGACTGAGTTGGCTCAGAAAGCGGGTGCCTCCGATCAAATTGAGGCAATCTACAAAATTCTGCGCCACCTTGATGCCAATCAGCGGAGCGTTGTTTTACAAGGCAATTTGGGCGAACCCAGCAGTTTGAGGGTTTCCGCCATTTAAATGGCTCTAATTATCATAAATTTGGCATTTTAGAGCGAAGACAAAGCTTCAACTCAAAGGATGCTGAATACGGCTCTAATCAAGGAAATTGAGATCTGTCCGCTAGCTTCTGCAAACAGGGGAGTGGCTAAGTTTTACATCCCCTAAGTTTAAGTAGGGGCACAGCAATGCCGTGCCCCTATGGCTAATACGAAAGTTTAGAGACTCTACCTCCCAATGCCGAGACGCTCGTGCAAGCTCCTCAAAGCAGGAACTAAAAAAGCACAGCTAAAACTGAGAAATTCAATCCTTCTCCTTCTTAATTTGTCAATAAGCTGGGGCAAGTCAGAACAAATACGTCCCTTGTTCCTTCACCATGAAATAGTGGCTGAATGGGAGTTGTATAGTGAAAAAATTCCCGATCGTTGACTAATAGCAGTTCGCCCGGATGAAGAACTTTAGAAAAAACCGGGTCATGCTTTTTGGATTTGTAGAGATGGGTTTCTCCACCTTGAATATTTTCCCGCCCTACAGAAAATATGCCGACAAAATCAGTCCCATCCCGATGAATCCCTTCAGGGGCAGGGTTTCCATAATTATCTGGCGAACAGGTCGTTCTAATTTGATGAACTCCTATTTCAACAGCTTCTGGGTCGAGTTGGCAGTAATCAATAAATGCCAAAACAAGTTTTTTGAAATCTTCAAGCTTCGTAATGGCATCATCTAGTTCGGCATACTCTCGCTTGATGTCGCCGACTAATGGATTGTATTGCTTGCTTTGAAACAAGTAACCATGCGGTAGTTTGACTAAGTCATTTCCAAATACTTTGAACCGAGATAATCTTCTGAAACGATAATTATTCTTGATGTAAGGGTCAACAGGAAGATCGCTAAAGAATGGCTTAAAACCTTCTATTTTTACGGAATGGACTTTGTGTAAGGTAAACATCATGGCATAAGCCAAATCCGTCGATCCCGGTAGCGTTTGCATCGCTTTTTCTCCAGTACGCTTCGATCCCCAGTTTTCCTTCCTACTTCAGGAAGGCTATTCTTTAAGCATAAACTTAGAATTTTTGATTTGGTTGTTTATGATACAAAATTAATACAAATTTTTGATAAAGATTCCCTCCCAATGACTCAGTGAAATGTAAAAATTTAGATATAGTTTTACATATTTCTTCCTTCTCTGGGATTTTACTGAACTGGCAGCCTTAAGTTCGCACTGCTTTTACCAAAGCCTCGCACGCTCGCAGGAAAATACCGACATCCACACCGAGAGTTATGTACTGAACTCCGGCATCAATCCACTGCTTCGCTGTTTCAGGATTATCGGCAAATGTGCCCGCAGATTTCCCAGCCTTGCGAATCGTGGTAACGCATTTTTGCATCAGCTCAATTACCTGCGAGTCTTGCACTTGCCCCGGAATGCCCAAAGACTGCGACAAGTCATAAGGACCGAGGAAAATGACATCAATGTGGGGCACGCTGACAATTTCTTCAATATTTTCGACGCCGCGAATCCCTTCGACGTGAACGACAATCAGAGATTCTTCGTTGAGCTGATTTGTAATTTGCGTCCCTGCTGCTGCGTACACGCCAGCACGGGTGTAAAATGAAAGTCCGCGCGAACCAAGAGGGCTATATTTGGCACCACGCACAACATCCGCTGCGTCGGACTGAGTTTCTATCTGAGGCACTTGAACACCGGCACTGCCGATGTCCAGTGCCCGTTGAATTTGCGGTGCGTCGTTCTTGCGGATGCGTACAATCGGTGCCAATCCCACGCAGTCGGCTGCACGGCACAGGTCTTCGGCAACCAGTGTGTTGAGGGCACCGTGTTCCATGTCAATCACGGCAAAGTCAAATCCTGCGTGTCCGCAGATTTCTATAAATGCCGGATAGGCGCAGTTGATGAACGGGCCGAGGACAACCTCACCCCGCTTGAGTTTCCGTTTCAGTTGATTTTCACGCATTGGTCAGTTTTCACCTTAAGAGGCAGAACAGTGTTCCCACTTTTAGGATGGACTTGACCTATTCTAGGGGTTATGTACGCTCTTCCTCTGTGCCCATGCCTTTGCTCATCGTGGTTGCCGATGACGATCCAGGAATTCGGCTTTCTATATGCGATTATCTGGAAATGTCTGGCTACTCAGTTATTACAGCTGAGGATGGTCAAGCAGCTCTCAGTTTAGTTGAGTCATATCATCCTCATTTGCTGGTAACAGACATTATGATGCCCCGGATGGATGGCTATGAACTGGTGCGGCGTCTCCGTCAACGCCCAGCGTTTCGTCTATTACCAGTAATTTTCTTAACGGAGCGTGCAACGACCTCAGAACGGATTCGGGGCTACCAATTAGGCTGCGATCTGTATCTGCCCAAGCCGTTTGAGTTGGATGAGTTGGGGGCCGTGATTCGCAATCTTTTAGAGCGATCGCAGATGATTCAAGTCGAATGGCGATCGCTGATTCATGCTGTTGCCACACCAGAGAAGGAAGTGGAAGCTCCTGGGCTTCCCCAACATACTCCTTCAAACTCATTCAACCTAACTCAGCGAGAACAGGAAGTTCTCGATTTACTCACTAAGGGTTTATCTAACGCCGACATCGGCAACGAGTTGCACCTCAGTCCTCGGACGGTGGAAAAGCACGTCAGCAACCTGCTGAGAAAAACGGAAACTAGCAACCGAGCCGAACTGGTGCGTTTTGCCTTAGAGCATCATCTAGTGGAATAGTCAATTGCTAATGGCTAATTATTGAATCGAATTAGCCCATTAGCGATTAGCCTGACTAACGTGTTGTAGCAGACCCTCACAGGCATCTAAAAGTAAATCGATGACTTGGTTAAACCCCTCCGGACCACCGTAGTAGGGGTCAGGAACCTCAGTCGCAGTATGGCGGGTGCAAAAGTCACACATCAGCCGCACCTTGTCCCGATACTGCCCTGATGGGTCAAGGGAGAGGATATCGCGGTAATTCTCCCGATCCATTGCCAGAATCAGGTCAAAGTCCTCAAAGTCAGACCTTTGAAACTGCCGCGCTTGACCTTGGAGTTTAATTTTTTTGTGTCCTGCGGCTACTCCCATGCGTCGGTCGGGGGAACGACCAATGTGATAACCAGCTGTACCGGCAGAATCGCAGATGATCCGTTCCTCTAAGTTTGCTTGCTCAATCAAATGGTTCATGATGTTTTCTGCCGCAGGCGACCGGCAAATATTGCCCAAGCAAACGAATAATAACTTGTAGGACATTTGATGCTAAGATGTCTAGTTTTGTACGTTTAATGATTGATACACTTCCCCATTCACAAGTCTCTAATTCCGCACCAGCATTAGAGGAAAGCCAATCGGTATAACTCATTAATCATAAGTGGTCATCTACCCTGGTGTTAAGTTTAGCAACGAAATTGCTGCATACTGGGATCGCAGTGGGATAACGAATGCCGGGATTGAGTTAATCTTTACTTTTGTTATTCTGCTTGACTCCACCGGCAACTCATGAAAGCGAAAGGCAAGCATTTAATCATCCTTTTTTGCCTTTTACTTCCTTTGTTCGTTGGTCATTTGAGGTTCATTACTTGATGTTTAAAAAGTCCCGCTACAAACCTTATCAAAAACGCCGCCAGCCGCCTTCGCTCCTCATCCTACTCCTAGCTTTGCCCCTCATTTTGATTCTCTTGGAACTGCTTGCACGGGTTGCTGTGAGCGTTGCGGGCAAAAATGCTGAATTGGCAGCCTATGAAGGTGAACCGACAGAAGTTACCGCCTACCGCCTTAAATTCCTCGATCAAAACCAGCAAACCTACGGGGGTTTACCGAATTCTGGGCGTCTGGTTGCCAAACGGCGTTTATCAGTGGGATATCAGCTGGCAGGAAATCAACAGAGCAAATTCTGGCGCATTAACGAACAGGGTTTTCGTGATGACCAGCCGGTTTCTCAAGCGAAACCCAAAGATGAAATTCGGATTTTCATTTTGGGCGGTTCTACAGCTTTTGGTCAAATGAGTTCCAATAACGCAACCACGTTTGCCCATAAGCTCGAAGGTAGTCTGAATATACGGGTAAAGCAGCAGAAAGCTTCTCCAGAGAAATTTCGCCCGGATTTCTTGCCCTACTACAAGCCAGAACGGGTGAAAGCACTCGCCTTGCCGCTACGGATTCGGGAAGGCAACTATCGTGTCATTAACGCGGCGGTTCCTGGTTATACTTCGGGGAACGAACTGGCTGGGCTTGCCCTCCAGATTTTGCCTTACCAGCCTGATGCGATTGTGGTTTTGAACGGGTATGCAGATTTAATGCTACCCAGCACTGAAAATGAAACGGATATCCCTTATATAGAAAACTTTCTGAACAATGCAGCAGGGCATCTGTGGTTTGAGCTGACTCAGGACATGAATCGCTGGCTCAATCAAACCTATTTAGTGAAAGCAACACAGTATTGGGTGTTAAAACCACAACCATCTGTGGACCAGCTGACGATGGCAGTGAGTGAGGAAAGCGTCCCTTTAGCACAACGTCTGCCAGCTAACACCACTGAGTTGGAGCGTCGGGTCAAGCGTTATCAAAATCACCAGACACAGATGGTTCGTCTGACAGCAGCGGCGCAGATTCCATTGGTTTTGGTAGTTCAGCCAGAAATTACGGGGCGCTCAACCAATAATCTTTCTCTTAGAGAACGTGAGCTTTTAAGCGAACTCGGTTCAACCTACACCCAGCGAGTGCAAGCCGGTTACGGACAAATAGACACAAAGACTGGGCAGTTACAGAGAAGTTTTCCGGAAAATGTGAAAGTGCTGAATTTTTACAAGCTTTACCAGAATTTCCCAGGTCAGGCTTTTTCAGACGCCATTCACTTGACGGATGAAGCCAATACAGTGCTGGCAGATCGGCTCTACAAAACATTTTTGGAGTTACCAAGGCTACAGATACAGCCAGCAAAGCAGCCGCAATAGGCAGAAGAGCCAGGGAGCAGAGGAGAGAAAAAGTAGTGTAGAGCCAAATTCTCCTCTATCCCTGAAGTTATTATGCGTATCTTATAAAGATTGCTAAACCTAGGAAATATTCCCGCAGTTTTGCCTGCTAGCCGTCTCTCTACGATAAGTAGGTGGCAGGCGAGAAGCCTGCCTAAGAAGAGCGGCAGATATTGATGCCTGGGAAATCCCTTAAGGGTTACAGTGGCAGGTCGAGTCCACTGGTGAGGTCTTCCATCCGCTGTCGCATTGTTGCGGTGGATTTTTCGTAGGCATCTTTCATTGCCGCTGTTACAAGTTCAGCTAGAGCATCTGCTCCCTGATTGTAGGCGTCTGCTGAAATTTCTACCCGCAGAGGTTCTTGATTGCCGCTGAGGAAAACCTTAACGCTTCCACCGCTACTCTCTCCCCCAATCTCCATTTGCTCCAATTCTTCTTGGAGCCTTTTGGCACCTTCTTGAACCTGCTGGGCTTTTTTAAAAGCTTCGGCTAGTTCTTTCATTTTGCCTAAGCCAAAGCCAAATCCTTTCTGTGTCATAACTATTAATGCCGTATGCGATAGACTTGCAAGCCAATTTCAATCTTAGTATCCCTGGCGTCTGGCGACACCTTTAAGCAGGCTGAAACTCACCTAAGATTTTCACTTCTGGTTCTAAGCACAGAGACCAATGCTGTTCCACTTGCTGCTGAACATAGCGAATCAAATGGAAAATATCGCTTGCTTTAGCACCGCCACAGTTGAGGATAAAGTTGGCATGGCGTTGGGCGACTTGGGCACCGCCAATCTGGTAGCCTTTGAGTCCGGTTTGTTCGATCAACCAGGCAGCTTTGTGAGAATCGGGATTGCGGAAAACGCTGCCGCAACTTGGCAAATGGTAGGGTTGAGTGGTTCGCCGTTGCTCTAGATGTTTGGCAGTTGTTGCCATAACTTGAGCTGGGTCGGCTCCCGGTTCGAGTTGGAAGGTTGCCTGTGTCACCAAGCGATCGCCTCCTTGCAGAATTGAGGTGCGGTAGGCAAATCCCAGTTGTTGTGGTGTCAAAATCTCAGCTTTTCCGCTGGGTGAGAGGGCTTGGACGTTGACTAAAATATCAGCGGTACAGCTGGTGTGAGCGCCTGCATTCATCACCACTGCGCCGCCGACTGTACCGGGGATGCCAACAGCCCATTCCAACCCTTGCCAACCGCGTTCTGCTGCCTGCCATGCGAGGCGGGCGATGGGTTCTCCGGCACCTGCACTCACCTGACCCGTTTCGGGGTCGAAGCTGGTGTGGCGGAGATGGCGAGTACAGATGGCTAAACCGGGAAGACCTTTATCGCTCACCAGTAAGTTTGAACCGGCTCCCAAGAGGGTGATCGACAATTCTTGATACCGCGCCCACTCAAAACTAGCTTGCAGTTCTTCGGTACGGCGGGGAGCTACATACCATTCGGCTGGTCCTCCCACTCGAAAAGAGGTCAGGCTGGAGAGGGGAGCTTGCGATCGCACAATACAATCGGTTCCTGGTAGGTAAAGCGGGGAAGAAGACTTGGTGGATTTTTTCTGGGGGGAAGAAGCGTTTACAACGCTGGCTGGATCATAAGAGAGAGTCATATCAATTCACAAATTTGAATGCCGAGACAGCTGAGGCCACAACATGAGTTTTGAGTAATTTTGAGTGAATCTGTTAGCTGGGAACTTCTTTACTCATAAGTACGACTTCAATGCAGCTAACGGATTCAGTCATCACCGATTACTTGAGACTGGCTTCGTCAGTTTTTTGATAGAACGCCATGACCTCAGGAATAATCTGATTTAGATTCCCCGCCCCCAAAAACAGAGCCAAATCGCCCGGTCGAAGGGTATCTGTAAGTAACTTACAGATGGACGGGAGAGACGGTTGGTAATGCACGTTCGGATGATTACCCGCCACTAATTCCGCGACTTGTTCACCGCTAATTTGCCCCAAATTAGGTTCTCCGGCGCTATAAATATCGCTGAGAATCACAATATCGGCATCTTTAAAAGATTGAGCAAATTCCGGTAAAAAAGCGAGCGTCCGGCTGTAGCGGTGTGGTTGGAAAATAGCGACAAGCCTTCGCGGCGGCAACACTTGCAAGCGAGCTGCTGACAGGGTTGCCAGAAGTTCGCTGGGATGGTGGGCATAATCATCCACAAAGTAGATGCCATTACGCTCGCCCCGCAGCTCAAATCGGCGGCGGGCACCCTCGAAGGTCGCGATCGCCTCTGCAATTACCTCAAAATCCATCCCCAGCTGACGACCCACAGCCACGGCTGCTAGGGCATTGCTGAGATTGTGCTTGCCTAGCAACTTTAAGGAGAGCTTCCCCAGAATTTCTCCCCGTTCCCAAACTTGTGCCTCTGTGCCATCCGCCCGATAATCCACCCGATCGACCGTATAATCAGCCCCAGAATCTCGCTGCAAGCTATAGCTGATTGCGGGTTGCAGAGAATCTCTAACTACAGCACAATCAATGCACCCCACCAAGGTTTTACAGCGTTTAGCGAATATCTGGAAGGTGCTAATCACCTCTTCGAGCGATTCATAGTGATCTGGATGATCCAGTTCAATATTTGTAATCACACCAATTGCGGCTGAGAGTCTCGATAACGACCCATCTGATTCATCCGCTTCCGCGACTAGATAGGGACCGTCTCCTAACCGTGCGTTGCCTCCCCAGGCATTCACTTCACCGCCTACCACGATTGTTGGGTCTAATCCTGCTTGTAGCAGTAAATACCCAATCAAACTGCTAGTTGTAGTTTTCCCATGAGTACCAGCGACAGCAATACTTTGGTAATCCTGAATCAAAGCTGCTAATAAATCAGAACGATGAAAAATCGGACAGCCTAATTCAATAGCTGCCCGATATTCAGAGTTTGCCGGATTGATTGCAGTTGAACAAATCACTTGGGGCAGAGCCATTGCCCTTAGGTTCGTAGATGACCCTCGATTACTCGACCGAGTTGCTCCAGTTTCTACAGGTTCCCTGGAGGGTTCCAGGCGATCGCTTATACCAATGACTGCCGTTGGTAATGCTTCGTAGGCTGAGTCCTCGGTTGGTTGAAAAAATTCCAAGTTTGCGGCGTCTTGACTTCCAAAAACATGAGTGCCAACGGCCTGCAAACGTTTAGTAATATGGCTGGAATGAATATCCGATCCAGATACAGGCAGCTTACGCTTGGCTAGAACGTAGGCGAGAGCTGACATTCCAATTCCACCAATGCCGATGAAATGAAACGGCCTCCCGGTAAAATCAACAGTATTCGGCATCTTAGCTCCTTACACACCACACCACACCAGGCTGCACGGATAACACGCGCTATCATATCAAGAATTGATTTTTCTTGATACAACCTTGCCAAGATTTACAGCACAATCCCAGAGCGCGATCGCAGAATCCGCTTTCGGTCGCTATAACTGCACTTTAGGTCATTCCTAAATAGAGCGGCTTCTATCATGGGATGGTTTTTATCTTTACACGTCAAAATGCATTTCAGTCCGGAAACTTCCTGCAAAGACTAACACCAAGACAGTAGCAGATCATCCGCATTTTTACTGCTTAACCTAGAGAATAGGAAACAAGCCACAACGGATCTTGTATGCAAAACTTGGGAATTTTGGGTGGAACCTTTGATCCCATTCACTGTGGACACCTGTTGATGGCGGAAACTGCTTTATCTCAAGCGGCTCTAAACCAGGTCATTTGGGTACCGAGTCGCTGTCCTGCCTACAAAGTGGCGGTGGAATTTGAGCATCGCGCTCAAATGGTGCAACAAGCGATCGCAGACCATCCAAACTTTGTTTTCTCGCCTCTAGAGACAAATTGCACCCGTCCAGATTATGCCATTAATACCCTTTTAGACCTCCAGATTCTCTACCCAAATAGCCGCTGGCACTGGATTATTGGCACGGACGCCTTCAAAACCTTACCTCGTTGGCATCGACGGCAGGAACTTGTACCCGCTTGTGAATGGTTGGTGGCACCGCGTCCAGAAGAACTGCCGATCCCGGTGGATGATAACCGAGAAAATTTGCTCTGCCAGCAGATTGTTCAACAGCTTGTCGCCCAAGAGTTGACGATTCGCTGGCAGTTGTTGAAAATGCCGAAAGTGGGCATTTCATCAAGTTTGATTCGCCACTATTGTCGCCAAAAACACTCGATTCGTTATTTAGTCCCAGAAGCTGTCAGAGTATATATTTCCATCCACAACCTCTACGGAGGCGAGATTTTAAATTAATTTGGAATTAAAATAATGATTCAAAATTACGAGCCGTTTTAATTTTGAATCATTATTTTAATGATTCTTGAATGCTTCAGAACGTCCCGATTCAGGCAGAGCATTCCCTTTCTCAAACAACGCTAATAGGTAATTTGGCTGGGGTTGAATGGCTTCATCATAGTTAGCGAGTGGGCGATCGCTTCTTGATACTGTCCTTTACTAAGCGTGTAGCCTCGTAAATACCAGGCGATGAAGTCGTCTCGGCTTAAGTTTCAGCACTTGGTCAAAAGCTGGTAGCGTTTCTTTGTACTTAACCTAGCCTCCGTAACTCGTAAGCGAGGTTAAACAACTCAATCAGTGCTTTTAACTTAAGCAACCAGTTTCGGGGTAGATATGGAACAACCAGTTAGACTATGCGCTGGAATGAGATCGAGTACCCTAAAACTTGCGATTTCTGTAGTTTTCAGAGTACCTAATGCTACTACTGTCAAAAAATTGAAATTCTTCACTTTATGCTTTTAGGCACTATTCGTACCAAACAATAGCTACAAGTTTTTACAGGGATTAATAATAAGAAAATAGATTTAATTAGCAATTAAATCGCCTAAATCGGAGAAAAAACCAATAAAATAATTATCTAGGCCAAAATTCAGCTCGCAAAAGCCTCAAAATAGGTTCGCTTCCGCTTCGACTCGCGCCCCTTCCCATAGCCTCTAGCGGTATGAAGTTGAGCCACGCTGGAAACAAGCGCGTCAGCGATCGCGCAGTTGCTCTAGATTTTGTCCTTTGTCCAGTCAAGAAAGATTCGTTTCGATCCCACAACGGATTCGATTTAGGAGGATCGCTGCAAACCACTAGGTAGAATTGTTCAGCCTTTGCGATATGATTGGGGTCATTAACAGGAAATTCTGTAGGTCACAAGACAGAGGGCAAGACGCTGTGATTAGAGTAGCGATCAACGGTTTTGGACGCATCGGACGTAACTTTATGCGATGCTGGCTGGGTCGGGAAAATAGCCATATAGAAGTCGTCGCGATCAATGACACTTCTGACCCAAGAACCAACTCCCACTTGCTGAAATATGATTCCATGCTTGGGAAGTTTAACGCTGATATCAGTTACGATGACAACTCCATCACTGTTAACGGCAAAACGGTCAAATGCACATCGGATCGCAACCCAGAAAACTTGCCCTGGAAAGATTGGGACATTGACCTGATTATCGAATCAACTGGCGTCTTTACCAGCAAGGAAGGGGCATCCAAGCATATAAAGGCTGGAGCGAAGAAAGTTCTGATTACCGCTCCCGGTAAAAACGATGACGGCACCTTTGTGGTAGGCGTCAACGATAAAGACTACGACCACGACAAGCACGTTGTGATCAGCAATGCCAGCTGCACCACCAACTGCCTAGCGCCTGTTGCCAAAGTGCTGCACGAAAACTTCGGCATTATTAAAGGCACGATGACCACCACCCACAGCTATACCGGCGACCAGCGCTTACTGGATGCTTCTCACCGGGATTTGCGGCGGGCACGGGCAGCAGCGCTCAACATTGTTCCCACTTCAACAGGTGCTGCCAAAGCAGTAGCTTTGGTGTTGCCAGAGCTGAAGGGCAAGCTGAATGGAATTGCTTTGCGGGTGCCTACTCCAAACGTTTCCGTAGTGGATTTGGTGATTCAAGTCGAGAAGCAAACCTTCGCGGATGAAGTGAACCAAGCGCTGAAAGCTGCTGCTGAAGGCCCTATGCAAGGCGTTCTGGAATACAACGAACTGGAGCTAGTCTCCAGCGATTATCGGGGTACCGATGCTTCTTCCATTGTGGACGCCAGTCTAACGATGGTTATGGGCGGAGACCTGGTTAAAGTTGTCTCTTGGTATGACAACGAGTGGGGTTACTCTCAGCGGGTTGTAGACTTGGCTGAACTGGTGGGTCAGAAGTGGAAAGCTTAAAAATGCTGAAAGCTTTGGCTTAGGGTGAGTTGTTGGTCGGGATAGACGCCGGTAGAGTCTCCTAACAAGACGTTTGAGCCGGTAGTAATTTTCCCGACCACAGCGGCTCCTTTGCCCAGTCGTTTGATTAACGCCTGGGCTTTTTCTAACGGTAAACACAGCACCAGTTCAAAATCTTCACCACCGTATAAGGCCCAATTCAGAGCTTGCTCGGCAGGCACGAGCTGAGTTAGGGCATGAGAAAGGGGAATTGCGCTGCGCTCGATATAGGCACCCACTTGGCTACACCGGCAGATTTGCACAATGGCGTCTGCTAGACCGTCGCTGCTATCCATGCCAGCCACTGGAATTTTAGATTTTAGATTTTGGATGTGGGATGGAAAATCTAAAATTTCCCACAAAAGCGGCAACACATCTAGCCTAGGTTTGGGACGCTGGTGAGCTTCGATTAAAGATGCCTTGTCAGTTTCACTGAGGCGTTGACCAAACTCTGGATGAAGCAGTAATTCTAGACCAGCTCGTGAGGCTCCGTGAACGCCAGTGACGACAATGGCATCCCCTACCTGAGCATTTGAGCGCCGAAGGATCTGAGTTGGGGAAGCTTGACCAAAGGCCGTAATCGCGACGGTAATCACCGATGAGCGGCAAATATCGCCGCCGACGATCGCTGTATTGTATTGTTGCAGGCATTCGGTGAGTCCCTGATAGAGTCGCTCAACCCAGGTGACAGGTGTATCACCCGTGACACTCAAACCTACAGTAATGCCTAGAGGCAGTGCCCCCATTGCGGCTAGATCGGATAAATTGGCAGCAGCAGCACGCCAGCCAGCGTCTTCTGGGGAAGTGGTGCGATCGCTAAAATGAGTTCCATCTACCAGTAAATCGGTTGTCACTACCAATTCTTGACCGGGCTGGATGGTCATCACCGCCGCATCATCCCCCACAACTTCCGGCGGACAAAAGCGCTGCAATCGTTCTAATAAACCTTGTTCTCCAATATCTCGAATTTTCATGCATCTAAACTATTCAGTGTCTGATAGTTTAGCGGCTAGAAGAAACGCGATCGCTAAAATCGACTTATCCAGCAACATATCTGTCGTAGCTACCAGCAATTGTCCAAGCTCAGTCTCAAGATGACATTATCTGGCGTTTGGCAGTCTACCTCACCCGCAATCTTTTCTAAATTGGCAAAAAATCGGGACTAGAAGCCTTGTTCAGCATCTAATCCCGATTAATATATGCATTGTTTAAAACAATGGAGAATTAGGAAACCTTAGCAGCTTGACGGCGGCGGCGAGAAACCACTAAAGCACCTGCTACCATTCCTAAACCTGCAAGGCTTGCTGGTTCAGGCACGCTCACGTTTTGAGCGGCTACCTTATAGTCAGGCCCGTTAAAGCCCTTGTGGCTTGTCAGCCGGAGACCTACAGCCTTCTGTGTCCCTTTCAGACCTAAAGAACCAACCTTCTGATTTTCGTTGATTTCTTTGGTGTTGATGCTGTACCCAGCATCCTTCCACATGTCTCTGGTAATCTTGAACTTGTCTAGCACGTTGCCAAATTTATCCAGAGACTCAACGAATAGATCGCTGTTTCCAGGGCCTGGATCGTTCGCAGTAAGAGCGTTGCCTCGTTCCCAGAAGAAGAATGTGTCTGTTGCCTTCCCGAAGAAAACTTCGATTATAGATGTTCCATAGTCGTCTTCAGTGTCAATGATGCTGTTGAGGTTCAAGTTGCCTAAGCTAGCAACGATATCAGCAGCTGTGGGGTTTTCCTTTTTAGGACCCTCTGGCAGATAAGGGTCGCTGACTGTACCATCTCCGTGGTCGGAACTGCCGGGGCCAGTTTTTACCAGGTCATTTTGGATGATTTTGGCACCTGTAACTAGCGAGAAGTCTTTGAGCGTCTTGGAACCAAAAGTAACTGCTTCTAGCTTGATATCCTTTTTGGGGTCAGCAGGATTTGGAGAAAAGGTGGTGCCAAAATCAAATGGAGCGAAAGCTTGAGCTGAAGTCGCGGAAAAAGCTAGAAGGCTGCCAGCCATTAAGCTCATGAAGGCTGAAGTCTGTTGAAGTTTCATCTGGTTCACCTTAATTGATCCGAAGTTCAAGATTTTTAATGTCCGCATATTTAGGGATTGAGCCGTGTTGCTATTTTTTTGCTGAACCTAGTAGTTTGCTTGAGTGATACGGATGAGTGCGTTGAAAACTACTTAAGCACCTGATGAACGAAGACCAATTACCTAAGGGATGACTCTAACTTTTAGTAGCAAACTCAGAAGACCGCGTAAATATGCTTGGCTTTGTTCTTCCTAATATAGGGAATCATTCGAGGGGATAGCAATCATTCGGACGTATCTTTACTGACTCTTTAACATCAGCCGTAGTTTCTCCAAAAACTTGTAAAGTTGGTGTGAAGTAAGGCTTTAGAAGCGGGAATATATATGTATCCGGATTTTTAACGATTAAATAAAAACAATTTTTGGGATTTCCGGGAAAATACGGTTTACTAATTTCATACCATTTAAAAATAAATTAAATATACGAAGAAACACTGAGACGTTAAAAATTGAAGTGCGGAAAATACTGAAAAATTAACTTTTAAACTTGCTAAAGCTAATAGTTATTACGATAAAATACTTAAAAAATAAATGTGAAAACGGGCAAAGCCCTTTCCCGTTGGGGATAAACCCCTAGTTAAAGAAAGGAATGCTTTGCCCGTTTAATTTCCAGCCAAAAAAACGGATTGTATCAGACTATGGTAATTTTAGAGATACTTTAACCAGTTATTTAAGCGGATTTTAAACAATTTTGTGCTTCCTGGGCTACTTGCTCGACTTCATCATTCGCTAAAGCTTCTAATGTTGAGCGTGCTTCTGCTCCACCTAGACGCTTGAGTGCTTGTACGACCCGGTAGCGAATCTGCCAATCCAAATGGGTGGAGTACGGAACAATGAGGGGAACTGCACGCGGATCTCCCAGTTCTCCCAGTGAAGAGATAGCAGCAGTTTGGACTAATTCGTTCCCAGAGGTGAGGGCTTCTTCTAGTAGTTCAAATCCTCTGCTGTCGCCCATTTCTCCCAAAGCAGCAACAATGCTGAACTTAACGAGCCACTCTGGGGTTTGGTTGTAAACTTGCTGCAAGTCCTCAAAAGCTTCTTTTAACTGTAGCGCTCCCAAAGCATCAGCAGCGGCAGCTTGGACATCTGCTTCCGAGTCATTGAATAGGCGATCGCGCAAAACACTCAAAGATGTTTGTAAATCTTCCTGTCCCAGAGTATCCATCTGGCTGACAGCGGCATATCTAACGCGGGTGTTGCTGTCTGTCACGGCTGGTTGCACCAACTCAAACGCGATCGCCCTTTCCAGCTGGCGCAGCTGGTTAATACCGCGAATGCGATCGCCAAAATTTTCTGAACCCAGTAATTCTTTAACAGACTCAGGGGTAATGCTCATTATTATTTGATTATTGATTAGTTTTCAGTTGTCACTCGTTATGAGTCATTAGTCATGAGTCCTTTGCAGCAAACTCCCATTGACTAATGACCAAGATTAATCCACCTCAGATGCCATTGCCCGCACAATATCCCCACGGGTGAGGATACCAATCACCTGAGCATTTTTATCAATCACCGGCAAGCGGCGAACATTTCGCTCGTGCATCAGCGCCGCCGCTTCCCGTAAAGGTTTCTCGGCTGTAATGGTAATGGCATCGTGGGTCATTACTTCCCCAACCGTTTGCCCCAGAGACTTGTGCAGGTCTCGTTCAAAGGTGGCTGGATTTTGCAGGTAAATCACGCTGTCTAGAAACATGATGTAAGCCGGGGGTGTTACCCCTTTTTCTTGCCACATCAAGTCAGTTTCCGAGATAACGCCCACTAATTTGCCAGTTTGTTCGACTACTGGCAGACCGCTGATGTGTCGTTCTGCCAAGATTTGGATGGCCTCTTTGAGAGGCGTTTCAGGTCGTACCACGATAGGGTCGCGGCTCATAACATCGGCTACAGTTTTGGGCATACAAGGCTTAACTGCTGTCACAGGATAACTGGCTTAATTGTAAGGAATTGCAGGGATCAATTGTCCTTTGTCAGTTATCAGTTGCTGTTGACGAATCGCTAAAGTCGGTTTCGCAGTAGGCGCGGAGGATATGCGTACAGTTTGCGATCGCGCCTAAATGGGCAATCTCATAGCCGTGCGTGTTTTGCGTCGGAAACGCCAGACATGCAGCACGGGCGACATGACCAAACTTCATCGCAATTGAGCCATCGCTGCCAAAACCGCTCAACGTCGCCAATTGCACGGGGAGCTTCAGATTCTTCGCAACTTGCCGCAACTGACGATTTAAGGCTTCATCGTAGATTCCATAGCCATCTTGGGAAAGCAACACCGGCGCATTCCCATCAGCGATCGGGTATTCCGGAGCCAAAGGACAGATTTCCAGCGCAATCAAAGCATCCACACGCTGCTTCTGAGTAAAGTACATTGCGCCAATTGCGCCGACCTCCTCCTTCGCAGACGCCACCAGATAAATATCCACTGGGGGCTGTTTTACGGTTTCAGCCAGCGCTAACAAAATTGCGACAGACGCCTTATTATCCAGCGTGTAACTGGCAATCCAATCCTTCAACCGCACCGGACGCTTACGATGCTTCCCCACTACCATTCGGGTTCCTGGTCGAATTCCCGCTATTTCTAATTCTTCGGGCGTGCATTTGGTTTCCACCCAAGCGTCTTCCCAGCGCACTGGTTTGTCTTCCTGCTGGGATTTTTGGGGGGATTCGTGGGAAATGTGGCGAGATCCAAAAGATAGAATTCCGGTAATCGTTTGCTCGTCTCCCAGTAAATCTACAGCGCCCTCGCCATAAACCCACGGAAATGCGCCTCCCAACCTGCGGACTTCCACCCGTCCCTCGTCGCCGACTTGTTTGACAATCCCGCCAATTTCGTCTTTGTGGGCGGTGATGGCGATGCCTCTGTCTTGCTTTTGACCGGCAATTTTCGCAATGACATTCCCGGCATTATCCTGCCAAACTTCGACTCCCAGCGCTTTAAATCGACTCATCAACAATTGGTCAATTTCTTCTTCCGCACCGCTAGGAGAATGATGCAGCACTAATTCTTCAATGGTGTTAAACAGATTGTCGTAATCCAACAAAGCCATGCCTAAAAGTATGAAGTGTGAAATATCAAGGATGAACGGTGAAATTTAGTCTTAATACGAACCTGTTCATCCTTGAGTCTTCATCCTTTATACTTCAGTCTTGATTGAGCTGGCTTTCGTCTGTTGGCGTTTCAGCACCAAACCCGCGCTTAAAGCACCAAACGCTAATATACCGAACGTAGAAGCCGGTTCGGGAACGCTTTTCTGGGAGTCGGACACCAGTACAGGTGTCAGCGTTGCAGAGGCGGATTGTCTCAATAGCTGATTATTACTAGCGATCGCAGATGCCTGAGTCTGTTGCCCTAGCACTGAAAAGGCATATTTTCCTAATATCTTGTGAGCAGTTGTCGTCGGATGGATGTTATCCCAGAACAAAAACTTGTCTGCATTAACAGCACAGGCAATTAATTTGTCTAAACAAGCCTCAGTAACATTTCTCAAACCGAATTCGCTCGGATTAGCGATGACCCGATCGAATAGAGAATTAGCATCAAGGGGGATAATATTGATGCTGTCACCTAGGTTCTGGCTCAAACTCTGGCTCAAACCATTGAGGCTTGCAGCTAAGCTGGAGTTATGAGTCGCCGTCAAGACACTGAGGTTGGCTGAATTCGAGCTTGTCCGGGTGTCCGGAAGTTCCCCCAAATCTGGCAAGTTGACCACCATGATATTTTTAGCGCCGAATGTAGCAAGTGACGTTACTGCTGTCGATAAATTTCCGACTGGTATAGCAGCATTGGTTACGCCACCACCGATGTAGTCATTGCCACCCGCCCATACGATGTATAATGCATCCGGATTAGCCGATAAATTGGCTTTTTTGAAGTTATTAATCTGCTGCTGCAAGCCTGGTAAATTCAGCACTACGCTAGGAACGATATCGTTCAAGACGTTACTGTTTCCCGTAGTTGCACCACCGTAAGCCAGATTAATATTTGAATTGGAAGTTAATCCTAAATATTGGGCGAGATAGTCTACCCAAACTGGACCATTGGAAAAACGTCCATCAGAGTAAACCGGGCTTGGCGGAATATATCCTTTCGTAGCATCAAACAGATTTCCATCATCTGAAAGGCTGTCACCAAAAACATAAATTTCATTAAAATTCTGAGGCGATAAGCTTGCTGCTTTTACTGCTGTTGGCAACCCAGCGATCGCGCTGAGGGGTAACGCACTCACAAGAAATACTGCCCTCAGCCTAGAAAACACTTTTTGGAAGGACATTTTGTTTTTTCTGTAGTCAAGCTAGTGAATAAGTTTATTTGTCAATTAGTCTTTTTCTAAATTGCTATTTTATAGCTAAAAATTTTTCCTTCTAAAGATACATTTCTCTGCTATCACTCTTCTGCCATTCTAGGTAACAGACAATAGAAATTTTTACATTTGTAGAGGTATGGGAACGCCCAAGGCTTGTCATTCTCTAATTATATGAGCGGCAATTTCCGGTCGAGCCCCCTATCTCCAGCTTGGAGATATTCTGCAATATTTATAGACTTCAAAGGTTAACGGTAAGATAATCATGCCAATTAATCTATTAGATGCGATCGCCACGATCCTATTGCCAATCTTGCCTATGTTTCCAATGCAAGACTGGTTGGATATCATCCATCTTATCCCTTTTTTTGCGGTTGCTTATTTCACCAATTATTAGGATTATTAAGATAATTCCTCGACCCTCTAAAACTTGTTAAATTAATTTAAATCATTGATGTTTCAACTGCTCTACCTGCTGGGGGATGAGAACCCTTGCATAATTCCCTTTTTCTGCCAATTATCTTCACTCAATAGTTTTTCTATTCAAGTATTTAACATTTATCGGGAGTTAAAGACATATCATCACTCACGTAAAATTAATACTAACTACGTAAATTATTGATAAGTTTATTCAATTCAACAAATATAGTTTGAAGTCAGAAGTCCCTAAAATCCAAAAAGTATCAAGTGTAAAATATCAAGGATGAACGGTGCATTTGACTTCAACAGGAACGCCTTCATCCTTGAGTCTTCATCCTTTATACTTCAGTTTTGATTGAGCTGGCTTTTTTCGGTTTGCGCCGCTTCAGCGAACCTGCTCCTAAAGCCCCGAAAGCTAATATTCCCAATGTCGAAGCCGGTTCCGGAACGCTTTTTTGAGGTTCGGATGCGGGTGTCAGCGCTGCAAATGCTAAGTCTGCCACTAGCTTATGACCAGCGGCTGTGGGATGGATGTTGTCCCAGAACAAATAACTGTCTGGGTTATCGCATATATCGTAGGTGGAATCTTGGGGACCCTCGTAGTTGGTTAGGCAAGAGTCAGTCACATTTGTGAAACCAAATTTCTCTTTATTTGCGATGACATTGTTAAATAAAGAATTGACATCGAGAGATTTGAGGTTGATTCCGTTTAATGACTTGCTCAATTCACCGAGACTATCGCTCAAGCCCGAGTTATGGAATCCGGTCAACTGGTTGAGACCGTTGGACATGGCAATACCGCCACTAAGACCGACAGGAGCCTTTCCCAAATCTGGTAAATTAGCTACGAGGAAATTTCGAGCGCCGAGGTTGAAAAGCGATGTTACCGCTGCCGATATATTCTTGACAGGCTCAGTTGGATCTGTAACGCCACCACCGAGGTAATCATTACCACCAGCCCATACTATATATAGAGCTTCTGAGTCAGCAGACTGCTTGGTTGCAGCCAAACCACTCTTAAAGAAATCGATCTCCGTTTGCAATCCCGGTAACGGACCAGCGACGTTTTTGGTTCCTGAGGTAGCACCACCGAAAGCGAAGTTAATACCGTTGCTAGAGTTAGCTCCTCCCGCAAGTTCAGTGACCAGAGCCGGAGCTAATCCCAACTTATTTGCCAGAGCATCTACCCAAATCGGGCCATTAGAAAAGCGTCCCTGATAGTAGGGTGGAGATTGGGGAGAGAATCCTCCTGTCAGATTGGACACATTGCCAGTATCGGAGAGGCTGTCACCAAAGACGTAAATTCTATCAAAGGATGCCGCTACTGCCTTAAGTGGCAATAGGAAAGAAAAAAGAACAAATCCTGTGGCTAGAATTTGTTTTTTCATAGTGATCTCTTTCTCCGTATTTTCTGCTACATTTTTCCTAACTCTATAAACTTTTGTATAAAGTTCTTACAAACTTCTCCCAAAATAGTGTGAAGTTTCTGTGAATTTAAAGCTAAATTCATTGAAAAAACATGGGGGGTAGCATTATAATTTATCTTTTAAAAATTTTATTAAATAGGTACTGAAACTGCCTCGATCTACGCTTCTCAAAGAGAAGCTGTTGTATTCCAAAGAATGCGCGAAGCGATCGCTTACCTTCAGCAAGGGCTTTGCCTAATTGCGATCGCTTCATTGACTGCTTTTAGTTGTCAAGCTATTGATTCGGAGAACTTGACGGTGAAGGCTCCGGCGTAGATACCGCTGATGGCTGGCTCTGTTGACGCTGGCTCTGCAAAGCATCTTGAGCAGATACCCCTTCACCTTCAGCACCAAAGTACCAGACCGCCGCCGCCGCCTCAGCCCTCGTTACAGGTTTTTTCGGCTGGAACAGCGTTGTATACCCAAAAACCCGCCGGATATTTGCCAATTCGCCATTTTGAAAATCGGCTAATACCGCCCGCAACGCCTTCGGCTCAGTTTTGCCTGCATCCTGAAATCCCCACGTTTGCTTCACCGCATCAACCGAAGCGGTGGGCAAAGTCTGGCGGGTATCTAGGGGCACTTTCCAGAGAATCAAGTTTTCGCGGGTAAGCGGTGCATCGGGGCGAAACAACACAGCGGTAGCATCACCCGTCAACCGACTGGGAATTAAACCCGCCTCCGCTAAACCTTGAATGGCAGGAAAATCAGGGTCGCTGCGGGGAATATCCTGGAAAGCCGGTTGGACATCTGTTGATGCTAAACGGATTTGCTTCCCCGGACTATTGGCATAAATCTGATTATTCGCAGCCACCAGCCAACGCGCATACTGGCGGCGGGTGATGGTTTTATTTGGCTCAAACTGTTCGCCTGCGGCTGAGTTACTCTTGGAACCACCAGAGTTGAGCGAAAGTACCCCCAATGCTGCCAGGTTTTCTACGTACTGACGTAATTCTTGGGGTGCTTTGTTGATATCTGTAAATACAGAGGGTTGAGAAGGAGACCCCGGCTTGTCGGTTGTTGCCTCAGTCGTTGGCTGAGTGGCGACTTCTGAGTTACTCGATGACGGTGCTGCTGCGCTGCCGTCGCGGACATACTGAATGGTAAATTGTGTGGTACTAGCTGCACTACTCGCTGGACTATTAGCAGCAGTCGCTGGAGTCGGCGAGGGTGTTGAGATAAAACTATTACTACCCGAACCTGACTGGATGGAAACGGTAACTTTCAGGTTATTCTGGCGAGCTACTAAAATATCTGTTGGAGGAACAGCACCCTCCTCAGTCTCAGTTGGCTGACTCACAATTTCCCAGTTATTCGATTGAAATTCCTTCTGGTAAAAGCTTTGGACAGAGTTGCTGGGGTCAGAAGTCGTCCAACGAAGGATCTGTCCTTGATTGGGATCGGATGTTGATGGCGTGACTTCTTGCAGCTGAGCCTCTGGATAGACGGGAATCTCCGATGGGAAATCAGAGGGGAGTGCAACAAGCGTTTCGTTCGGAGAGTTATTTTGAGATGGCAACCCAAACGCAGCCGGATTGTCCTTAAGTTTAGGGTCTGCTGCGAGCGATCGCTCCAGCGCTTCACTGTTGGTACTATTGGCGCAAGCACTTAAGGAAATCAGCAAGCAACCAATAAATCCGGTAAGTATAATAGGACGTTTAGAAAATAACACAGCAAAAACTGGAGAACACATCTTCCTTCCTACGCTAGCGCAGATAGTGAAGACAGTTTCCAGTTCCTGATTAAGTTCCTGTTAGTTGCTTTCAATAGCCATAATATTTTTCTAAGAGTCTCACTCTAGCGTCACTTTCCCCTGAAAACGCTTATGCAGTTGACTGCCTACAAAGGCTAGAGCAACTAAAGCCATACCCGCAATTCCAGTAGGCTCTGGTACCTGGTGAGTTACTTCAACAACTGGCGCTGGTGGCAAAATTGCTCCAGCAAGTGCGACGCCATCATTGCCACACTCAAGAAACATATTAGCAACGTAGTCTCCAAAGCCAAGAAGAGACTTGTTCAACTGGAACCCAATGGTTTGATCTCCACTTGCCAAAAAGTGACTAAAATCAAGTCCGGCGGCACTCAATGCAGAGGCGGTGAGCATGGTAATGTCACCCACTTTTGTACCTGAGCCAATTACATTGAGAATAGAACCTTGACCGAAGTATGCATAAGCATCAGCTTTAGTAGTAAAATCCGTGCCTTTAGTATTCTCCCGATCCCATCCAGAATCATAGTATTGCTTCAAACTGCTATATCCGTTGTTCGTTCCAGTAACGCTAGCGGCTTGGACATTTTTGTAGACGCCAGTGCTGGAAACCATTGAGTCGTTAGTCCCAGCAAAGCGAATCCCAAAAAACTGTTTGCATCACTGGCAGCTTTAAAAGTTTTATCAGTGAAATTGAAGAATAAATCTCCCCAACCAATGTTTTGGTCAGCAGCGCCACTCGCGTAAGTTCCTGTCAAGGGCGTACCACCAGTTAGAGCTACAAAAATGCTGTCACTGGTTTCCTTGATTGCCATCCCTTTAATTTCATAACCCGCTCCACCAGAGCCATCATTAAAGGCATCAATGCTATAGTTCCAATCTTTGTGTATTGTTCCCGCGTTAGCCTGCTGTCCAGCCATAGAAATAAAGCATAGAGTCGCCGTAGCACCAGCCATTAAGGTTGCAATATTACGCAATTTCATATTATGAAAACTCCTTTTGTTTGCCCTAATTTTATGTCTTCCCTTAATTTGTAACAATAACTTTATTGATTGTCTCTAGATAATTTCTCGGAACTTTGAGTTTTTGCCAAAACCCCAAGAACGAAAAAATTTTATAAAAGTGTATATATAAATCAGTATCTTTTTGTAAAGTATAAAGCTTGCTTTTTAGACTCAGTAAATCTAGTTAAATAAGAACAAGAAGAATTTTGAAAAATTGAGAAATATTACAGCCTGCTTAAATCCAATGGATCTAAACCAGAGGCCGCGTGGTATCTTGGCTGAGAGCTGAAACAAGCCAAAACTGTCTCTGTGGCTAACAACGCCAGATATTTTTAGTTGAAACTTCTATGGCATCTGAGGAAAAGGATTTAGCAGCCGTCAACGAATCTCCACAATTTGCTACCTCAAACTCGACCCAACTGGGACTTCCGTCTGAGATTCAGGCAGATGCGTCTTCCCAGGACGGAGTCAATCAAACTGGGGCAGTTGTTGCTGAGAAGACAAAACAAGGGCAACCCAAAGGCGTAGATTCCGGGGGACATAAAGAAAAAAAGGCAGCAGGAGGGGGAATATGGGAACAATTAAGAGAAAACCTGCAAATTCTATTGATTGCCCTATGTTTAGCCCTTTTTATCCGAACCTTTGTTGCCGAACCCCGCTATATTCCCTCTGATTCTATGCTGCCGACCTTGCAAGTGGGCGATCGCTTGGTAGTGGAAAAAATCTCTTATCGCTTTCGGGCACCCCACCCAGGCGACATCGTAGTTTTTGACCCTCCCCAAAAATTGCAAATTCAGGGCTATGCGAAAGACCAAGCCTTTATTAAACGAGTGATTGGCACACCGGGTCACGTCGTTAAAGTTCAAAATGGTAAGGTCTACGTGGACGACTCGCCCCTCCAGGAAGACTACATCGCAGAACCCCCAGAATATCAGTGGGGACCAGCGCTGGTGCCTGAAGACCAGGTATTAGTCATGGGAGATAACCGTAATAACAGCAACGACTCCCACGTTTGGGGCTTCTTACCCCACGAAAATATCATTGGTCGCGCCTTCTTCCGCTTCTGGCCTCTTAGCCGGATTAGCCGCACTTAAGTCAAAGTTTTGAGTGATGAGTTTTATCTGTTTTCAATCCAAGGCTGAAAACTCATCACTTTTCTCGATAAGTTATTCAAAATCGCAAATAATGCATTAATTGGGCAGTTAGATTTCCAGGAAGCGATAGCCGTTGCTGGAAATCAACTAGGTTGCGGTACGACCCCGCAACGAGACGATTTTGCACTACTGTTACGGCGAGAACCGCGTCAATCAATGGAATCTGCATCAGTTCTTCGACAGACGCCATATTTGGATTGATGAGTTGTGGCGTTGTCAAACTAGAGTCGTCGTAGTAACAAAATCTAATCACTGCCTCTAGAGGTTTTAGCCGAGCGGGTGGCATTCCTAGTGCTGCTGCAATATCCTCTATGCAGAAAAATTGAACGCCAGATCGAGCGAGGGAAACGAGCGATCGCGCTTGATGAATTGATAACCCTGGTAATCTCAGCCAATCGTCTACACTTGCCTGATTTGCATCAATCTTGATACCAAGTTCCGCTGCGATCGCAATTTCTTGAGTGGATTGCAGGCGGTAGTAGGGATCGTTCAAAATCCTGCCCCGAATTGACTGCAAATTCGGATTTAATCGAGCTGCGGGTGGTAGCCATTCAAAAAGTGCCATAAACCAGTGCCATCAAAAAGTGCCATAAATGTCAAGCGATGCGATCGAGCCATTGACGGCGCTTTTGCTCAAATTCATATTCTGAGATCAGTCCCTCTTCCCGCA
This sequence comes from Trichocoleus sp. DQ-A2, assembly GCF_039961915.1. Classification (NCBI taxonomy): domain Bacteria; kingdom Bacillati; phylum Cyanobacteriota; class Cyanophyceae; order Leptolyngbyales; family Trichocoleusaceae; genus Trichocoleus; species Trichocoleus sp. DQ-A2. Next base: position 49,341 of record NZ_JAMPKD010000006.1, on the reverse strand, counting down.
GGCTGTCCAGTTGGCGCAATGCATCTGCGATCGCACCCACCCGATTGGGATCGACGCCGACAGAGGAGACAGCCGGTTCCACGCCCAAATTAAAATTCCGGTCAAACTCATCTCCATCTTGGACTAAATACCAAAACCCTTCAATCGCGCTAGCAATCCGAGGAATCGGTGTCCCCCACGACAAGAGCAAATAAGCCAGACCCCATACCGGCTGTCCCATATAAAACTTGTGGAATCCAGCAACGGGTATCACTGCCCCCACCAACGCCAAGATAGCTGCAACTTTTCGATTTTTTGCCTTTGTTAACATGAACCGCACCACTCCATGACCTCTTGGCTCTTGCTTGCAGACTGGTTTCCTGCTTCCTGAAGCTGCTGCCAAATTTTACTGCCAAATTTTCCGGAAAAAAGCTTAGGGAAAGCAGAGAATTTTCCTATCGAGACCATGCTTGCGATGGAAGCAATTGTCTTCTTCCATAATATTGATTTTTTTCCTTGAGAAGGCTTGCAGATGCTGGGCGCTGATAATTACTGAGAAACTGGATAGACTTTCCTTAAAAACTTGTCAATGGTAAGTAGACGATCGGATGCCATCTTGGACAATCGGTATTGCTATCGGACTCGGCTTCATTTTGCTGCTAGCTATTTTTTTCTGGCAGTTGCATCACTTACAATCATCTGCCAAACAATCATCCGCCAAGGAAAGTAGACATCAGCCTCACCAACCCACAATTAAGCGACAAAACAAGCTGCTGAGACTGTTGAGTGGGGATAGGGCAGCTGCAATGCGGCTAGTGGAGCGGTTAAAACAGAGGCATCCGGCTAAATCGGAGGAATGGTATTGGGAAAAAGCGATCGAGGATTTAGAGCGCGATCGCCGTTAATACGGAAAACCGAATATAACGGAAACATTGGGCTGCACTAAAATGATACTCAAAGCAGTAAACTTCTCCTTGGCGGGGAAGCCCATTAACGGGAAAAAGAAAAGGCTATGGGATTTTTTGATTCAGAAATTGTTCAGCAAGAAGCCAAGCAGCTATTTGAAGATTATCAATCCCTGATCCAACTGGGAAGCCACTATGGCAAATTCGATCTCGAAGGAAAAAAGATTTTCATTGAGCAAATGGAAGCCATGATGGATCGCTATCGCGTCTTTATGAAGCGATTCGAGCTATCTGATGACTTCATGGCTCAAATGACAGTACAGCAGCTACATACCCAGCTTGGTCAATTTGGCATCACTCCAGCTCAAATGTTTGACCAAATGAACCTCACCCTAGAGCGGATGAAATCCGAACTGTCCAAGCAACCCTAAAGATTTTGGATTTTGGATTCGCTCCAAAATCCAAAATCTCAAATTATGAGCGGGGTCGCTCAAATTTGGAAGGTGATGGGAAGTATTGCACGGGTTCGCCAGACATAGCCGTTGACATAAAATCGCGCCAAATCGGAGCGGCGTACTGGCCCCCTGTAACACCACCGCCTAAGCTGCGGTTGTTATCCTTGCCAATCCACACAGCCGTTGACATTTGCGGGACATAGCCCACAAACCAAACATCTTTCTCTAAAGAAGTCGTACCCGTCTTACCAGCCGCCGGACGACCTATCTGTGCAGCTTTCCCCGTACCGCCACTGATCACCCCTTGCAGCACTTGAGTCAGAGATGCAGTCGCCCACGGGTCTAACACCAGACGGGGTTTAGGAGTGTTATCGAGCAACACATTGCCTCGGCTGTCTGTTACCCGGACAATCAGCGTGGTATCAGAATGCCAGCCATTACTGGCAAACGTGGCATAGCCGCCAGCCATTTCCAACGGCGTTACACCAATCGCTCCCAGAGGCAAGGAAATCACCGGCTCAATCGGACTCTTAAAGCCAATCGTCCGCAAGGTTTCAATTACCTTATCCAGCCCCACAGACCGTCCGATTTTCACCGCAGGCACATTAGCAGAGACGACGAGGGCTTGGCGAATGCTCATCGCACCGGAGTAGCCGCCGCCGTAGTTTCTAGGAGAGTAATAGCCCCCTCCATCTCGATAGCTGACTGGCGAATCGTAGACCGTGGAATAGGGCGAATATTTCCCAGTCGCGAACGCCGTATAGTAAACAAATGGTTTAAAGGCAGATCCTGGCTGGCGTAGCGATTGGGTTGCCCGATTAAACTTACTTTTTTTGTAATTAACCCCGCCAACCAAGGCTTTCACAAAATGCGTCCGAGGATCGACTGCCACCAGAGCAATTTGGTTGTTATAAACTCCCCAACCCTGAAGTCTTCTATGCCAACGACTGACCTTTTGTTCCGCCATCCGCTGGAATTTGTAGTCGATGGTAGTTTGGACTCGCATTCCCCCTTTTAGCACTGCATCCGGGCCAAAGCGCTCTTTCAACTCAGCCACGACTGCATCTGTGATGTAAGGCAGTTCGCTGGTTTGCCAAGAAGTCAGCTGACCCTTTTTAATGGTTAGCTTGCGGGCGGCTGCTTCCTCTTGGGCTGTAATCCACCCCAACTCTTTCATCCGACCCAACACCTGCGCTTGTCGCTGTTTGGCGAGCTTGTAGTTGGTGAAAGGGCTGTAGTCTTCTGGAGCCTGAATCATCCCTGCCAACATTGACGCCTCTGCCAAGTTGAGGTCGGCAGCTTTTTTGCCAAAGTAGCTTTCAGATGCGGTTTGGGCACCGTAATTGTTGTGACCCCAATACACCTGATTGAGGTACATTTCTAAAATTTGGTCTTTCTTAAAGATTTGCTCCAAACGAATTGCCAGCACAGCTTCAGCAATTTTGCGGCTAAAGGTACGCTTGCGAGAGAGAAATAGGTTTTTCACCAACTGCATGGTGATCGTCGAGCCGCCCTCAACAACCGAACCCTTCTGCCAGTTTGCTCGGACAGCACGACCAACGCTGTTGGGGTTGATGCCTTGGTGGAAGTAAAAGTGGCTATCTTCAATTGCGAGAACCGCCCGCTTCAGTTCAGGAGAAATTTGGTCAAGGGGGACGATTTCGCGATTGGCTTCGCCGTGGAGACTGGTGAGGTGCTTGCCCTTAACATCGTAGATGTAAGAAGTTTCAGTAGGCGCATAGCTGCGGAGAACGCGCACATCTGGCAGGTTACGGAAGCTAATTGCTAATCCAACCAGTCCACCAGCAGCTACCGAACTGGTAAGCATGGTGATGCCGAGGAGGGTTCCGCCCGTTGCTTTCCCGACTCCCTGCATGAACTTAAAAATCGGTGGGACTGGCTCTCGCGGGTGTTTGTCTTGAATAGTGCTAGACGACACGGGGATTTCACTTCCTCACTAAAAAATGTGGGACTTGGATGTTGTGCGACTGGATAGGGCTTTGCTGATTGAAATTACAAAGACTTTCCAGGGGCAGCCGGAGGGACGATTTTAAAATCTGTCCGGGAATGCGATCGGGAGGTTAGACCGGGGAGGAAACTGATCTGCTATAGCATCATAAGTGCAGCCTGTTCCTAAAATTTTGAAATCGGGCATGGAGATTTTAACAATTTTTGCAAATTATACTAATCTGATTTGCCTTGAACTTGCATTAAATACAAATATAGTGATTAGTTACCATACCCGATTGAGTTTTGGCAAAGCATGACCGCTAGTGTATCATCGGCAAAAACGCCTCCAGAAGCCCTCAGTTGGCTCTATCGCGGCGTCAGCGAAATTTTTCCCAATCAGCCTGATTCTTCTGACCCGGCGGAGAATTTGGCTCAACGGTTAGCGCAGACTGACCGACCTTTGCGGGTGAAGTATGGGATCGATCCGACAGGTGCAGAGATTCATCTCGGTCATACTATCCCCATGCGAAAGTTGCGATCGCTTCAGGATGCTGGTCACACGGCTGTTCTAATTCTGGGGGATTTTACGGCTCGGATTGGCGATCCAACGGGGAAGTCTGAGGTACGCCGCCAGCTGACGGCGGAGGAAGTGGCTCAAAATTCCCAGACGTATCTGGATCAGGTGCGTCCAATCCTGGATTTCGATACGCCGGGACGGTTGGAAATTCGTTACAACTCCGAGTGGCTTGGCAAACTGGATTTGGCAAAAATTCAGGAATTACTCGCCACAATGACGGTGGGACAGATGCTGGCGAAGGAGGGGTTTGCTCTCCGTTTTGAACAAGAAAATCCGATTTATCTGCATGAGTTTCTCTACCCATTAATGCAGGGTTATGATTCTGTGGCGGTAGAAGCGGATGTGGAGTTGGGAGGAACCGATCAGAAATTTAATATTGCCGTAGGGCGAGATTTACAGCGGCATTTTGGTCAGAAGCCTCAGTTTGGGGTGTTGATGCCGATTTTGATCGGGACAGATGGCGTCCAGAAAATGTCGAAGTCTCTGGGCAATTATGTGGGGCTATCGGAACGCTCGACTCCGATGTATCAGAAGCTGGAAAAGATTCCAGATGAGCTGTTGGAGCAGTATTTTGAACTCCTGACGGATCTGCCTTTGGATCGGCTGCCAGAAACTCCGCGCGATCGCCAGCAAGAACTTGCGTTCGAGATTGTGAAGCAGTACCACGGTCAGCAAGCAGCTGAGGAAGCAAGGAAGGGAAAAACTGACGATGTACCGGAATTTTCGCTTTCGAGCGTGCAATTTCCGGCTAAGTTTTTCTACATTGTCAGTGCTAGCGGTCTGTGTAAAAGTAGTTCGGAAGCACGACAGCGAATACAAGAGGGTGGCGTGCGACTAGATGGCGATCGCGTTGACACGATCGATCTCGTCTTTGACACGCCCGAACAACTAGCCGGACGCATCCTGAGTGTGGGGAAAAAGCGATTTGTCCGCCTTGTAAGCTAAGGTGAGCGAGTGAATTGAAAAATTCACTCTGGTTGCCAAGTCGATTTTTTCAGCCTTACTCCTACCCGTGAACCCAAATCCTACTCGCCTAAAATCCCCTAAGTCACTCACAGAGCGCATCATCGTGCCGCTGGATGTGCCGACAAAGGAAGCCGCGATCGCGCTCGTCGATCAATTGCCCCAAGTATCATTCTGGAAGGTGGGGTTAGAGCTATTTGTCAGCAGTGGGCCGGAAATCTTAACGGCGCTCAAAGCTCGGCAAAAGCGAATTTTTCTGGATCTGAAGTTTCACGATATCCCCAACACGGTTGTTGGGGCTTGCCGCGCCGCTGCCCGCTACGGGGTGGATTTAGTGACAATTCATGCAACTGCCGGTCGCGTTGCCTTGCAGGGGGCAGTAGCAGCGGCACAGGAGGGCGCACAGGAGGTAGGGGTGACACCCCCCAATTTAATTGCGATTACGCTGCTGACCAGTCTCACCTCGCGCCAGCTAGCCTTTGAGCTAAAAATACCGCTAGAACTGCCAGAGTATGCCTTACAGATGGCGCTGCTAGCCAAAGAAGCGGGGCTGGCTGGGGCGGTTTGTTCCCCCCAAGAGGCAGACCAGCTGCGGCAGACTTGCGGCGATGATTTTCTGCTGGTGTGTCCGGGTGTGCGCCCCTCTTGGGCAGAAGCGGGAGATCAGAAGCGATCGCTCACCCCCACCCAAGCTTTCCAAGCAGGCGCTGATTACTTGGTAATTGGACGTCCGATTACCGCCGCCTCTGACCCTGTTGCGGCTTGGGCAAGAATTTGTGACGAGCTAACAGGGGTTTCATGAACTCAGGTCGAAAGCGTCAGTTGTTAGAAGTTAGGCGGTTACTTCTGATTTCTGGCTGTTCGCTGTTCGCTGCATTCAGCACTCAACCGGGACAAGGAAAGTCCGCCCCTGCACTCAACAGTAACAGGGTTTCTCTGCCCCGGCAGCTTTCTGCTTGCCCCAATAATTTAGAAAACCTCACACTTCTACTCCTGCGGGATTTACCCAGTTATGCGAATCGGGTCAATCAACGTGCTCGACGCCGCAGCAGAAAAGTTGATATTTCTTCTAGTTCGGTGATTATCGCTGGACGCCCGGAATTTGAGCCGCTTAGCTTGGGTCCCGGTCAATATACCCCAACCACTCCAGCCGAACTGGCCGCAGCCCCCAAGCAGCTATTCATTACCACCTTGGAGCGACAATATACAGCTGGCAAGGCAATTGAATTACAGCAGTATCACTGGCTATTTCTGGCTCAAACTGACAGTGGTTGGAGCCTAGCACTCATGTTTTCCCGTACTGGCCCTTCTCCGGGAGGACGACCCGCTACACCGCCGCGCGATAGCAGTAATGGCATCATTGGTCAGGCAGTTCGGAATTGGTTGCAAGATTGCCGGGTGGGAAAAGTGCGATCGCTCTAAATCTCCGAACTCTCACGCATAAGAAACGAGCATTTTTTTGACACTTCCGTAACTTCAACGGGATATTCATCCATCTTTTACTTAAATGATGGTTAATTTCTAATGCGTCTGAGTAATTTTTTCTCAGTAATTTCATCATTATCTGCAAGTTTTTACTTGAGTGCGTAATTCTAGCTTTTGAAAGTGCGATCGCTATCTATCTAAAGTCTTACTTTTATACGTAATTCCTTTTAATAAAACTTCTGTATCTCTAACAACATTTTCAAGGTATCCGAAATTTTACGCACAGCAAGAAGCATTCTAATTTTAATTTCCGTAGCTTCAAGGATGACTTAATTAATCTTTACTCTTAGGATGAAATAGTGCCGATTTATCAAGGATTTAGCTAAAAGAACTAAATTATTTGAGAAAGTTGGCAGTTTAATTTAGATGAAATAGCAGAAAAGCAAAACTTTAGCTAAATGACTAAAGTTTTAGCTTAAACCTACATCGCTAAAGTTTGGCTTAACGAGTTGCTGTGGATTGGGAGAATCTGTCACTGAAAACCTTCAACTAATACCTTTCAACAACGTTTCTACATGAGCACCTACCAGAGGATTAAAAGAATGAATTTTCAGCGTACATCAACTTTTCTATGCTTAGCCGTTGGAACAGCCTTCACGATTTCTAGTTCAGCGCAAGCTGCAAGCTTCCAAACCAACGTTAGCCAAAAAAGTAACTCCGAGGCAGATATTTGGCTTCAGTCGATTACCCAGAATAAAGTCACAATTGATAGTTTTAATCTGGTTAAAGAGGCTAAAATAATCTCCAATACTGCTATTAGTCTCACTGGCAAGAAGGGAGAAACTGCCAATCCAGAAGCCGGTGGCTACAACAATAATACGGGAGCTGCTAGCACAGATAGAGGCGATAAAGCTAGCAAACCAAACGGTGTTGAAGTATCTGGAATTAAAAACCCAACCAATACTGATATTGCTACTTATCTGGGCAACCAAAACCTCAACAACATTATTGATACTGAGGATAATGGTTCCATTAGTATCAACCTTTTCTTCAATAACCTAGTTCGTGCAGATAAGACAGGATTAGACAACCTCTTTTTCTGGGAACGGGGCAAGAACAGCGATTTAGGTATTCAAGCAATTGATAAAGCTGGCAACCTCATTGGTAATTTTCTAAAACTCAAGCGAACCGCTCAATTTTCCGCAGGCTATAGCATTGACACAATGGAAATTAGTGGAAGTCAAGAGGTTGGTTCTTGGGGAGTTAGCCTAGCGCAATTGGGAATTACTTCTCTAGCAGGTATCCGAGTGACAGCAGACGCGAGTTACAATGGCCCAGACTTTAAAGTAATGGCTAGAGAACAAAAAGTTCCTGAACCAGCCACGCTTGCTGGCTTGGGATTGGTAGCTGGATCGTTGATGACAATTCGTCGCCGTCGAAGCCGCAAAGCTAGCTAGGTTTTAGAGAAGATTTACGTTCATAAAGACTGAGTGAACATGAAAATGAGGGCTAGAAAGTGGATAACGCTTCTAGCCCTCGTTGTCTAGTTGCTGATACTAGAATTCGTCTGGAGTTACACCTACCATTATTGCTCCTGAAGGCAAAATACCCGACTTCGAGGGAGAAGCCGGGTATCCAAACCGCAAGCATCTGACAACGCTAATAGGATTACTATAGAGGTGCAAAAACTTAAAGCGGATTTGCCAGAAAATAAGAGAGCAAAGGGAATCAAATTGCTCCTCATCTACTCCACAAAAAAACGCGAACTGACAAGTCAGCGCTTCGCTATCGCTCTATTTCCTCACTTCACGCTAATTTCTATCTGAAGCAGAATCCCGCTTCAGCTTAGGAAAGCGGTAAAAGGTATCTCCATCAGCATCTACTTCTGGCAGCACCCCAAACATCTGCACCTGACGATCCAGGTATTCCTTCGCTAATGGGACATCTACTCTTGCTGCTGCTGTCAATTGAATGAGCGAAATACAACTATTTTGAGCTTCCAGCAATTGATAAAAAGCATTTTCTAGTTGCATCTGCTGCTGTCGTTGCTGGGAGGTACTGTAAACCAAAAAACCCGCCATCACACTGACAGTGATGACAAAAATTACCTCAATAATTGCCATAAATTTCCTAATTTTATAGCAGAGAGGGTGGGCGATCGCGCAATGCTGGCATTGCCGTCCCACCCACCCTATTAATAGCTCTTTATCGTCGTGTGATGTTTATGCGGTTTGCGGCGGAACTAAATTCTCCGCACCCTGGATTACCTTAGCGGAGACAATTTTGTCGCCCGCATCTAGTTTTTCCAGAACTTCTTTGCCCTTGGTTAAATAGCCAAAAACTGAATATCTCCCATCCAACAGGTTACGACCGGCTGGGGTTAGTTCTGGCTCAAACAGGAAGAAAAAGAACTGAGAAGAACCTCCGTTGGGTTCTGTTTCGGGACGAGCCATTGCTAAGGCACCATAAGCTGAGAAAGGAAGCACGGGTAGGTCGAGGTAACGCCCGGCGTCTTCTAAGGTGATGCCATAGGTGGGTTCTTTGTCCCCTCTCGCCAGCACTTCTAACGGAACCGCCCGGTATTTGCCGGTTTCTGGGTCAATAAACCCCTGATCTGGGCCGGGAGGATCTCCCACTTGCAGCACGTAGGAGTCTTCGGCGCGGACGAATTCTAGCCCGTCATAGAAACCACGCTGGACTAAATCTACAAAGTTACCCGCAGTTACGGGCGCACTGTAACCGTCTACTACTAGGGTCAGGGGGCCTTTCTCAGTTGTCATTTCTATAGTGGCGCGTCCCTTGAGTTGAGGCAGATTACTGTACGCTGAGGGCACCTCGAAGGGGAATCCCGGCACCATTAGCTCTTCTAGTTGACCCACGAGATCGAGAACGTTGCCCCGTTCCGCCTGAGTTTGGTCTTTATCTTTGGCTTCCACGGTTTCTCGAAGCTTCCCGAATTGTTCTTCCATCTTCACAATTAGGGCTTCTGCTTGAGATTTTTGCGACGGAGAGACGCCCGCGAGCAAGTCGGAGGAGCGATCGCTTAAAATTCGAGATGCCTTGCTAACATCGCTGGCGATCGCACTCCAACGCTTACTTCGCAGTTGTATGGAAATATCTTCTAAATCGGCTTGCATTTCCCGCACTGCTTGATTGTCGATGGGTAGGGCATACCGTAACAAAGCTTTACCATCTGTGATGGCATTTCCCGATGGCAATCCACTATCACGGGCAGTTTTGCCAGAATCCCACCAAGCAGCGCTGAGTCCTGCTGAGAGTGTCATCATCAGCACTACTAAGACGCCTGTTAAAGCCAAGCGTTTGAACCAATCGAGCGTGGAACGGTTTGAATCAAGCATAAATTAATTCCTGCATGCTGCTTTCCCGACTGCGGTTGAAGCTTTCACGCTTACCAAAAACTCCATTTTTAATCTTGCCACACGGGTGTCCCGACCCAGCGACATTAGACGCAGCCGATCGATCTACGAGTAATAGGAAGAACCTCCGCTCGCGGTAAAATGAGGTGCCGATTGTTCTCCCCTAGATAAAGATTCATGATTTCGAGTAACGACTTTAGAACTGGCGTCACCATTGAATTAGATGGAGCTGTGTGGCGGGTAGTAGAATTTCTCCACGTTAAGCCAGGGAAAGGAGCTGCGTTTGTCCGCACTAAGCTAAAAAATGTGCAGTCAGGCTCCGTTGTGGAACGAACCTTCCGAGCCGCAGAAACGGTGCCCCAGGCAAATCTGGAAAAGCGCACGATGCAGCATACCTACAAAGAAGGCGACCAGTTCGTGTTTATGGACATGGAAACCTATGAAGAAGCAAGCCTGAATGCGGTTCAGATTGGCGATCGCGTAAAGTACCTTAAGGAAGGAATGGAGGTGAACGTCATCAGCTGGGGCGAGCAGATCATGGAAGTGGAACTGCCCAACTCCGTAGTGCTGGAAGTGACGCAAACCGATCCCGGTCTCAAAGGCGATACCGCCACTGGCGGCTCGAAACCCGCAATCGTGGAAACAGGTGCCCAGGTGATGGTTCCCCTGTTTATCACGGTCGGAGAGCGGATCAAGATTGATACCCGTACCGATACCTACCTGGGTCGAGAATAATGCAAAAGTTTTTAGTCAGTGGTCAGGGGTCAGCGGTACAGAAGAAACAACCAACAACCAACAACTGACACTGACCTTGAGACGAGATTTACCCTTGTCTCTACCAAGCAACAATTAATCCCTGACTACTGACATCCTTTTTCTCATGTCCATAGACTTCAACGATCTCCGTGAACTGCTGGCAGCGATCGCGCAAACCGATATTACAGAGTTGACACTCAAAAGCGCTGATTTTGAACTCACCGTGCGGAAAGATCCGCGCGGAGGTTTGCCGGTCTTGCCACCCGCCCTGGCAGGGAGTGGGAGTCCCGAAGTCTCGGCTCCCCCCTCCCAGGCATCTCCGTCCATGCCGTCCAGCCCGAACTTAGAGGCGGTGCCACGAACTGCCCCGCCGACCACTGCTGGTTCTCCCATTGATAGAAGACTCGAAGATGTCAAATCACCGATGGTGGGGACGTTTTATCGCGCTCCCTCACCGGATGATTCTCCATTTGTGGAAGTGGGCGATCGCATCCGTACCGGACAAACCGTCTGCATCATTGAGGCAATGAAGCTGATGAATGAAATTGAAGCCGAGGTGTCCGGTACGGTGATAGAAGTTTTGGTTCAAAACGGCGAACCTGTTGAGTATGGTCAACCGCTGATGCGGATTAACCCCGAATAACTTTAGCGTTTGTAAACGTTGCGCGGAGGCATCTGCCATGAATCGTCCAAAAAGTTTATTCCCAAAATTTTTCTATTTTTGGAGTAAGCTTTTTTGTATAATTTAATTGTCTAAAAAATTCCTTCTAAATAATGGAAATATCGATTAATTTTGCTAAATACGCATATTTCCATTATTTAATTCTACGAAGTTTCCTTTAAGAAATCGTATCTAAAGTTACCCGATTTACAATATTAATCAACAAAAGAAATTTAACAATTACTAAATAGTTATTAACCAAAAAACATCATATATAATCAGGATGAACTATCATTTCTGGTTAGTCTCATGCGACAAGCTTTGTCTGTACCACCAGAAGTTGTACAACAACTTGCAGAGTATTTCAGCATCTTGAGCGAACCAATGCGGTTGCGGATTTTGAACTTCCTGCGCGACGACGAGAAATGCGTACAAGAATTGGTTGAGGCAACACAAACCAGTCAGGCTAACGTTTCTAAGCATCTAAAAGTGATGCTGCAAGCCGGTATCCTGAGTCGCCGCAGCGAAGGGACATCGGCTTATTACAAAGTGGAAGATGAGTTGATTTTTGAATTATGTAACTTAGTTTGCGATCGCCTTGCCGCTCGGATTGAACAGCAAGCCCGTCACTTCCGTGACTTTAGCTTAAGCGCGAGAAAGTAAACAAAGCCCTATAAATCAAAATTTTTCTCAAAGTTTTGGCGAGTCAGAGGCTGATTGAGTTCCAACCCTTCACCGCCCAAAACTTCCAACCTTTTTCCCTCTACATCAATCCAAACATTGGTATTGGGATTGATACTGGTGGCTGTATAGAGGATTTGCGCCACGCGACCTGTCATCGAGGCACTACCGCCACCAGCAGTAAATTCTTGGGACAAATCTACGTGAACACCATCCTCCCGAACATCCAGATTTCGTAGCTGCGTTCCCTTGGGAATCGTGCTGCTGTAAGCCGGATCGTTCGGGCCTGCCAACAAACGATTGAACGCACCTTCTAGAATGTTCTCAGACTTAACTCCTGCCTGTATTTTGACCGGAGCGGGCACCACCTCAATCTTGCTACCACTACTCTTGAGCCAGTAGACTTGAACCGTCTTCTGACTAGATAGTTGCTGAGCGGACGGCTGCACAGAGGGTTGCACAGATGGCTGCACAGACGCCTGAGGCGAAGTAGTCGGTTGGATAGCCGTAGAAACTGACGGTGTTGGTGAAGAGTCTGTATTTGCTGCCTGTTGTTCCCCTGGGCTACAAGCCGCCAAAGCCATCGCCAAAACACTAACGGCGATGCCAATCCCGATTCGACGGCCTGGTTGTTGAATTTTCATATCAATTTCCCTCCTTAAAATTTATTTGGATGCTGGTGAGGAGGTTTTGTTGAGGAATACAGTGAAGACGAGCGCTGCTCCGGATAATTCTAACGCGGCGTAGATGCGGAAGCTGTGTCTGGCTTTTCTACCCTCACAAATGCAGCTAACTCTAGTTGTTCCTGATTTAAATCTAATTTTAGGAGTCGGGCAGCAATCCCTCTATCTTCCAAGGTGCGTAGATCCAAGCGGCTATTGAGACCGGACACGAAGGAGGCAACCAGGAGGGGTGGCACTGGCATCCCATTGACCAAGACATTTGGCTCGATCAATTGCAACTGATGCTCAGACACGATACCTAGCCCTGATTCCACCGAGACAACCAGTTTATCTGCATTTCCCGGCTCCTGCAATTCCAACTGGAAACGCAGCCGGTTATCTCCCAGAAATTCCACTTGAGGATTGACAAACTCATAGCGCTGAACCAGCATATCAGCGTTGCTGCCAAGAATGCGGCTTCCCAGCTTACGCAATTGAGCGCTAACGGCGGGTGACTGTAAAGCTTGATTAATATCTTGCTGGGTAATCACCAAACGCACCCCAGCTTGTAAAGGTTCCTTCAACAATTCGGTCGGTCGCACTCGCTTCTGCCGGAGACGCGCCACATCCAGGTTAATGGGATCGGTTTCCACTTCCAGCGCTGCAATCCGGAATTCTGGCGTTACCCACAACCCTCGCCCACCAATCCGCACTCGCTCAACTTTTCCTTGCACAATTTGGAAATTTGGAGCATTGTCAACGCGGACTTGCAACTGCTCCACTTTATCAAACTGGGAACGAATGGCATTTTCAGCGATGCGGTCGATGGCTAAATTTGCGGGGGAAACGAGAGCAAGCAAACCAGATAGAAAAATTGCTATAAATTCCATAGTTCTCGCTTAAATTTTCTGGCGCACAATGACGCGATTTTCTAAATTCACGCGCACAGACGCAAAGTTTTTAGGAGTTATAAAAGCGCATTGGCATCAAATATCATCCAAGGGTTTTTTGAAGCGTAAAGGCACAAAGACACAGAATGAGAACCTCGTGTCTTTGTGCCTTTGGGGTGAATTGTTATTGATTTAAAGCAGCATCAATCCGCTGCTTTAAAGTGGTCGCGACTTCCTCCACAGGAATTTCCTGAGATTTGCGAGTCGCCCGTTCGACAACTTCCACTTTACCGCTATTGAGCGATCGCCCGGTTACGATGCGATAGGGTATCCCGATTAAATCGGCATCTTTGAACTTTACTCCCGCTCGTTCATCGCGATCATCTAAAAGAGTTTCGATTCCCGCTTGATTCAACTGGGTGTATAGTTTTTCAGCAACTTCCACTTGTTGGGCATCGCTGGTGTTGGGAACTGAGATGATGACGTGATAGGGTGCGATCGCAACAGGCCAGATAATTCCATCTTTGTCATAAGATTGTTCTACCGCTGCCTGCGCTAACCGCGAAACTCCAAGACCATAACAACCCATTATTAGGGGAATTTCCTCCCCTTGTTCGCTGGTGTAAGTGGCTCCCATTGCTTGAGAATACTTGTTACCTAGCTGGAAAATGTGCCCCACTTCAATGCCACGGGCAGTACGGAGTGTTTGAGCCGGATCGTGAGTTGCGCGATCGCCCGGTCGTGCCTTGCGGATATCTACGACTCCTTGTGGTAACTTAAATTGCTCGCCCCAATTGGCACCGACAACATGGTATTCCAAGTCGTTAGAACCTGTGACGAAGTTTTTTAGCTCGACCGCAGTTTTATCGACCATCCGTAAAAATCGGGGAGCCAAATTTTTAGCCGAACAGATGTAATCGTCTGCAATGTCGGGAGCGATATAGCCCAAAGGAAGGGGTCTTGTCGCCCACAGTTGCTGAAGCGCCGCCGCTGGCACCTCTACAGACAGCACCGTTTTGGCTTGGTATTCCGGTGCCAATTTTGCCAGAGCGTTGTGCAACTTTACCTCATTAACTTCTTGGTCGCCCCGGATACTAATCAGCACCAGCACCGTCATGCCGTTGTCATAAACTGCCTGGTAGAGGACGTTTTTCACCACTTGAGTCGGCGAACACTTGAGGAATCTACAGAGTTTATCAATGGTATCGGCGTCCGGCGTCTTCCGTTTCTCGTAAGTCTTAAACGGAGATGGTTCGGTATCAGCAGGTAAAGAAACCGCTTTTTCCACATTGGCGGCGTACTTGCCATCTTCGGTGTAGAGAACTTCATCTTCCCCAGCTTCAGCCAACACCATAAATTCTTGAGAACCAGACCCTCCAATCGCACCTGAGTCAGCTTCTACAGCGCGGAAAGCTAAACCAGTCCGGCTTAACATCTTGCTGTAAGCATGGTGCATATCCTGAAAAGTTTTTTTCAAGCTTTCTTCATTGACATGGAACGAATAGCCATCCTTCATGATGAATTCGCGTCCTCGCATTAAACCAAACCGGGGGCGAATTTCATCCCGAAACTTCGTTTGAATTTGGTAGAGGTGCAGAGGCAACTGGCGGTAGGAGCGAATCATATCACGAGCGATCGCTGTAATCACTTCCTCATGCGTCGGCCCCAGCCCCAGTTCCTGCTCTCGGCGGTCTGTCAGGGCAAACATGATCCCTTCCGCTTTGGTATAAGTATCCCAGCGCCCGGACTGCTGCCACAATTCAGCGGGTTGTAGTTGCGGGAGTAGACACTCTTGTGCGCCGGTCGCATTCATCTCTTCCCGCACAATCTGAGAGATTTTTTGCAGCACTCGCCACATGAAGGGTAAATAGGCGTAGATACCGCTCCCGATGCGACGAATGTAGCCTGCACGGAGCAGTAATTTATGGCTGGGGATTTCCGCTTCCGCCGGTTCTTCCCGCAGAGTGACAAAAAACATTTGTGACAGTCGCATCGCTGGTTCCCTCTACAGATTGGATAATCGATATCTCAGTTAAGTCTAGAATGTCCACAAGTTCACAAGAAAACCACTTTGCCCGATTTAATGAGTCCGGCTCAGCCTCCTCTAGAATTTATTCCACCGGCGCTCAACCCCCTGGTTTTACGAGCCGCCCAACAAGTGCTACCTGGCTGCATACGTTCCCAAACAGCGATTACCCAAATTCAAGCAGAAAACGTTGAGATTTTAGTCGATTTATATCGCCAATTTCAGGATGGGAAGATCCGCTTTATGATGGCATTTCGCCATCCCAGAGTTGAAGATCCGCTGTGCATGAGCTATCTGCTTTGGAAATTAGTACCGCGGCTGGCACGAGAAAAGGGTATCTCGCTACAGCACCCGATTCATGCCCACTTTCTTTACGACCGAGGGATTCCCTTATGGGCTGGAGCGCACATGGGCTGGCTCTATTCTCGCTTAGGTGGTACCCCTATCCATCGCGGTAAGGCAGACTGGACGGGATTGCGTTCGGCTCGTGACCTGTTTGCCAACGCTCGGTTTCCGATAACCGCTTCCCCAGAAGGAGCCACCAATGGTCACAATGAGATTATCAGCCCTCTAGAACCCGGAATCGCCCAATTAGGCTTTTGGTGTGCTGAAGATTTGCAGAAGGCTGGACGAGGGGAGCAAGTTTTAATTGTGCCAGTGGGTATTAAATACCGTTACGTCGAAGCTCCCTGGAAAGAGATAGAAAAGCTTTTAGGCGAATTGGAAGTAGCGAGCGGTTTGCCAGAAGGAAAGTTGAAGGGTGAATTGAAAGGCGAATTACAGGGTAAAAGTTTAAATCCGTCTGCTAATTTGCAACCTTTCCAAGCTTCTCTCTATCAGCGGCTGTGTCGTTTAGGCGAACATTTACTCTCTTTGATGGAGGAGTTTTACACTCGGTTTTATCATCAAACTTTGCCGACTGTAGAAGTATCGCCCAGCAATGCGAATGAAGCTTTGGCGATTCGACTTCAAGCACTACTGAATGTGGCGCTAACAGTGGCAGAGGAGTATTTTAACCTGCCATCTAAGGGAAGTGTGATTGACCGTTGCCGTCGTCTAGAGGCGGCTGGCTGGAATTATATATATCGGGAAGACCTAAAGAATATCAAAGCGCTTTCTCCGCTAGAACGCGGATTGGCGAATCGAATTGCTGAGGAAGCCAGCCTTCGGATATGGCATATGCGGTTGGTAGAAACTTTTGTAGCCGTAACTGGACAATATGTTCTGGAGAAACCAACCGTAGAGCGGTTTGCCGAGACTACCTTACTTTTATGGGATATGGTCACTCGAATCAAAGGCAGCAATCCCTTCCAGCGTCCTCGGTTAGGTAAGCAACGGGTAGAGATGACTGTAGGGCAACCCATCTCGGTTTCCGAACGCTATCCAGTCTATCAGGCAAATCGGCACGGTGCGAGACTTGCTGTGGCTGATTTGACTAAAGATTTGCAACACGCGATGGAAGGTTTGATTGCTTCGGCTGGATGAAATCCCAAGTTTCTGAATAAGTTTGCTCGTAAAAATCCGCAGGGTGATATTTATAAAATCTTGCGGATTACAAGTAACAATTTCATCCAGATTATTCATGATGGATGTACTCAGAGCAAACGCAATTAATTTTTGAAATGGATGCTGAAAAATAGTTTCAGTATTGAGTTTTCTCGGGGTTTCCCAATCTGCAAAAATCTCTAAGTTTATTACATCCGGCTACTTACATGGCGATTGACGACTTCCCGATTACGTCCTCCTTTAGTTAGAAATTTTGTGGCATCTTTGCCATCTTATTGATGGATTTGTAATGGGGATCATATCTGTCTTCAGCGGGGTTAAACTTATACGGTTTATTCGTTAATTTTCTTTAAGTAAGTGAAAAGCAGTTTCCTCAAAGAACTGAGGAAACAAAGCAATTATTAATTTTCCGGAGGGTTAAGATATGACGAGTAGCACTTTAAACGCCTACGATCAAGGTAAACAAGCTTTTCAAGGCATTGATGTAGACCAGCAGCTTGCTGTGCTGTGGTTTGTTTACACCAAGATGGGTAAATCGATTACACCAGCCGCTCCAGGCGCTTCTGGTTCTGATATTGCTCAGGGATTGTTCAATCAAGTTAAGGAACTATCCCATGAAGAACAACTACAAGTTCAGCGTGACATTGCTTCTAAAGCGAATACTCAAATTAGCCGCGAGTATGGTTCTCTGAGTCCTGAAACCAAACTGGCGTTTTGGTACTTTTTAGCGCAAGGAATGGATAGTGGTACGATCATTCCTATGCCGCCGAACTATGAACTTTCCCAAGCTGGAAAAGACTTGCTAGCGCAAATTGAAGGAATGGACTTTCAGCATCAGATCGATTTTCTACGCGGTGCGGTGCTACCGATGGGTGCCGAGGCAGCTCCAGGTTCGGACATTTAGTAAAGAATACTAATTTACTGTTGAATTCCTCCTTTACACCCCCCGCTATGTTGTTAAACAATTAGCGGGTTTTTTTGTTAACCTACCTCTTGTAAAAGTGCCTGCATTAAGGCTGGCGCTACACAATCAAAGCCTGCGCTAGGAGGCTTTGATGAATAAGTCTGCACGAGCGCCTATAGCAATCCTAAATGATTCGTGAATCCCTGTAGAGACGCGATATATTGCCGTCTTTATATCAGGGCAAATAC
This sequence comes from Trichocoleus sp. DQ-A2, assembly GCF_039961915.1. Taxonomy (NCBI): domain Bacteria; kingdom Bacillati; phylum Cyanobacteriota; class Cyanophyceae; order Leptolyngbyales; family Trichocoleusaceae; genus Trichocoleus; species Trichocoleus sp. DQ-A2. The sequence goes on along the minus strand of NZ_JAMPKD010000006.1, from coordinate 31,376 downwards.
CCGTTTCCAACTCAATTAGGATTGCTATAGAGCCAGGTTTTCACCTGTAAGCTACAGGAGGTTTGAAAAGAAGTCAAGAAGTTTAGTGTTTAAGGGTAGCTAAATTCAACTTCCCTGGCTGTTACTGTTGTACCTACTGCTTCTGGCGCACCGACTACTAAATTCATCTGGTCGCAGTAAACAGTTAGTAAAGGCTGACCTAAGTTTAACTGGGAAAAAGGGCTTTCTGCCGGGATTTCTAGCTTGCCACTCTTTGCCTTTAGCTGAGATTCAAACTGACTTTTGAAGAAAAGCAAATCGTAATTTTGGCTACTAAACGCAGTTCCAATTAATGGCTGTCGCCACCATGTAGAGATAGGCAATAGGGCGTCTGTGTAGCCGAGACTGCATAGGAATCGATCGCCTTGACGGACGGTGACACCAGCGCGATCGCCTTTTTCCCAGGTAAACTCAGCAAGTTCCTTCGGTAAACCCCAGATTCTTCTCCCACCAGCAACAGAATCGGCATTATCTACATAGATGTGGGACACCCAACCGCCGAACTTGTCTTCATATTTGACCATCGCTGGGATAACAATTAACTCGCTATACTCCAGCACGGAACCCGATCCGTAGTAGGAAAGATAAACCCCGCCTAGGGTTTTGCCAGGGAAAACTGAGACGATTTCTAACTCTGGAGGGATGAAGGGACGCGATCGCTCAACATCTATCAAATGCAGGGTTTGTAGCGCGTAACCCTGGAGTGTCCAAGGTGCTTGTGGATATGACATTTTCAACTCCTACAATCCTATTTATTTTTATTAAGACTTTTTCTTAAACAAATAAACATCATCACGTTGATAGGTTAATTGAAATTCTGGGGTATTTTTTAGTTGAGTTGCCAGCTTGGCAGCAAATTCTTGGCTAACAGCCCCGCCAGCACCGCCTGGGTAACGCACATTGAGCAATATATACTCAAAAGGAGACAGATCCGCAGGGAGCGGACTCAGATCGTCTACTAGATTGATTGTCTGGCGGTGAGTTAGATGGGGTGTAATCCGATTGCTGGTTAACACACCACCTTTCGTTTGAACTTGCGCGATCGCTTCTCGCGCTGCTTGCCAAGTATCAACAGAATTTTGATATTTCGACCAAAAATAGCCATACTTTCCTAACGCTAAGAAAGCCACTATCGACCATACGATTATTGCCCGTTTGTCTCGCAGCCAACTTCGATTTGCGGCAAGGCTGGAAATGACAGCCAACATCAAAAAAGGCAAAATTGGCAAAGAATATTGGTGGAGTAAATCCCGTTGGTGTGGTTTGTCAGAAAGAATATTTAACACCAAGGCGGGAATTGCACTGATTAGAGGCGTCATGTGGCGGGGAGAAAGTCCCCAAATTATCGGCAAAACCAACAGTGCCAAATATTCAAATGTCTGAAATGAGAAAATCCTCCCCAATATCAACCCAGGTTTAAACAGCAGATTTCTAGCAATATCTAGAACTGAGTTACCGAGATAGCTGTAACGTGAAACGGCAGCTACTTCGCTACCGCTGAAAGATGGAATAATTAGCTGAGTTGCAATTAGGAACCAAGCGATACCAGCAGAAAGAGCAAATGCACCACATAAACGCCGCTTCTCAAACATCAGCAGCCAAATCCCCATTGCTGTGACAGTAAGGGATAAAACAGCTTTACACCCCAAAATAAAAATAATACTGACACAAAACCAGCCAATTCGATTTTGTCTAGCACACCATACCGCTGCTAAAAATGCGGGAACCGCCATCACTTCTGGATGGAATTCAAATAAATTTGCATTAAAAATCAGCGGGTAAAGCAAGTAGACTGCTGATATTGTGATTGCTTGCGATTCTTTCAACCCCGCTTGACGCGCTAGGTGCCACATTGGTAAAGCACCTAAAGACAAAGCGATGGCTTGTACTACTAACAACCAATGAACATTGGGATAAATTTTGTACAGGAAAGACAGTAGATAAACTGCCCAAGCAGCATGGTTTCCCATGTGATGAAAGCCAAGAATCGAAGAAATTGGCGGCTGTCCCTGACTCATTAAATAAACCACTTGGTCATAAATTCCCAAGTCATAAGCCCCCGATTGAAACATGGAGTGTCGTAGGCTACTGCACGCGAATAATATTACGGCACTTGCGCCAATCATTAATGACAGGACATTCGGCTTGATTCGTTTTTCTTGCATAAGATTTTTTTCGCGCAGAGAACGCAGAGAATTAGCGATTGCTGGATACTTTACGTCCTAATCCCCACCCAAACTAAAAGTGAAACGCTGAATTCTTTGACATTTAAAATATAAAGAATATCCTTAGTTGGGCGCTAAATCTTTTGACACTTTAAATAAAAAGAATATCCTTCATCAGGATGTTCACTCAGTCCAACTGCATCAATCAGTTCTAGACGGCTAAATCTTCCCGTTTTTAGACTAAAAGGCATCGGGGAGACAGCCTTTTTATCTACGACTTTAAACCCAAATTTTTCGATGTTGTTAATTAATTCTTCTGGGCAGTATTCTATTTTATGTTCCGGATGAACAAAACCCATTCTAACTTGTAAACGAGTAAGTTTTCGATTGGGAGTATCTAAACAAAAATAGCCTCCCGGTTTGAGGACACGATGAACCTCCATATATACTTTTTCCGCTTCGCTTTCTGTAATGTGTTCAATACTCTGTCCTGACCAAACGAGATCAATTATTTCATTTTCAAAATTAGATAAATCCGTCATAGATTGATAATAATAAGTTACTTTAGTGCCTTGAGGCGTTGTTACTTCATTCGTAGGTAGGATAGCGGAAGCGAACATTCTTTGTTCAGGAGGCAAATCAATAATGTGGACTCGATCGGGAATGGAAGGATACCCCATCGCCAGTAAGCTTCCTTCTATTAGATGACCAGCAGCACCCCCAAGATCCAAGATCGTTTTAGCAGGAGGAAGATGTTCTCGGACAAGGGTTAACCGCGCTAAATGGTGGGAAAGAATTCCATTCGTTTTAAATAACTTTCTTTCAGTTTCAGCAGGAATCATCAGAAATGAAAAGATTAATGATGTCCGTGTTATTTCACCGGAATCTAGTTTTTTTAAATAAAATTTAACTTCCTCATCTACAGGAGGTGAATTAATTAAATATTTATAAAGGTTAATTATATATTTTTCATTATTTACTTTAATTTTGGTTAACTGATAAAAGGAATTAACCGTTAAAAAAATTGAAATTAAAAGTAAGTCGAAGGGATAAAATATTACATATCTAAAAACTTTAAATGCTAGAAGCTTTTTCTTTTGTAATGAATTTTCCATATTTTGAATCAAATACTAATCAAAAATAATCTAAAATGAAAATTAAAAATATATAGCAACTTTATTTGAGTTGTACGCCAATATTCGCCTTAGTAGAGGCATGATTAATCGCATCTCTATAGAATTTCGCAAATTTTTAGGATTGCTATATAAAGTCATTGGATTAGTTGATTGCGAATTTAGCATACTTGTCAGGGTTCTTGAAAAACTTGGTTTAGTGAAAGTTAATTTTATTCTAATAGTGCAAAAAGCGCAGCATTTTAGAGAAACTTAATCGCTGGGCGATCGCATTTGTAAGGGTGAAAGTTTCGCACCTCTTTTTGACTTTTGCTATGTTTATTATCCTGCCCAAAGGTGTTGGGCAAATCGAATCGATAGAGGGACAAGTAAGACGGTAAAAAAGCCGATTGTGGCATATCCCCAACGCGGGTGATGGGAAAGTAATAAGCCAAGCGCGATCGCAAGTGACACAATGCCGTAAGCAATCCGCCCAATCGACCAAGTTCCTCCGGAGGACAAAATTAACCCTAAGCCACAAAAACCATAAATTACGGTCACTAAACTGAGTTGAGTGCGGAAGCGCCATAGCAAGTAGCCACCCCCCACTAAGGAAACTGTATTAATTAACGGATCGCCTGCTTGTAACCACAAAATTAACCATAAGACACAAAAGCCATATCCGACTTTAACCGAACCTAATTTTTGCCGGAATCGCCACAGCAAATAGGCACAACCGACAAGGATTAAAAATAGCAGCGGATGCCAAGGATCTTTAATTCCGCCATACTTCCAATTGGCAGTACCAATCGAAATTTGCATTAGCATTTTCCACCAACCCTGCCAATCGAAACCAACTGAAGGTCGCCATCCTCGCTGTGCGTGAATAAACGCTAAAGGGTCGGCAAATCGAATCCAGCAATACAAACTAAATAGAAGCAACCCTCCCGCAGTCGCTAGACTGGCAACGTAAGCAATGAGGGGTCTGCGTTCTTTCCAGGCTGCAATCAGAAAGGCGGGGATGAGGGCAATTCCGGTGGGACGGGTGGCAGTTGCGAATGCACCGCACAGGGATAACCAGGCATATTGACGTTTATCAAAGGCGCGTAAAGCCGCAGTGCTGAAGAATAAAAATAGCCCTTCCGTGTAAATTACGGTTCCAAAGAGGGAAAACGGACACCAAGCCAATACGGCACTTGCCCACCGTGCAGCACTTCTACCATGACGTTCTTCAACCCAAAAGTATACAAGCGCGATCGCTCCTAATAATGCCAAATTATTGACGAGCGTTCCTGCGACTTCAAAGGGCAAGCCGAGAGTCATCACTCCCCGAATGAGTAAAGGGAAAACGGGGAAAAAAGCAACATTATGTCCTTGTCCGTCATTCGCATATTCGTAACCAGAGACAGCGATCGCTCGATAATGAATACTATCCCAGCCATCAAAAACTCCCCAGCCAGATGTAGGCATTATGTTTGAGGGACTTGGAAGTGCAGGCGCGATCGCCATCATTGCGATCGCAATGATGAGTCGGCTGCATAACCACATTGCCGTTGCAAAGACGAACCCATTCGCCCATATATCCTTTTTTTCAACAGCAGTGGTTTCCACAGTTGCAGCGTATTTTTGCATAGATGCCCCACTCAGTTGATCTTCCCAATCTTATTGATTGACACTCACTCAGCCCACCGATTGAGGGCTTATGGTCAGTAATAATACCCCGATCTTTATCAATCCGCTCAGATGAGATGTTAAGGATGAACCCCAAGCAATTTATAGTGGAATTGCCCCTGAATCCTTAAATGATTGTGAAAGCGATTACTCTCCTTGGCTCCACTGGCTCTATCGGGACTCAGACGCTAGATATTGTGGCTCAAAACCCGGAAAAGTTCAAAATCGTGGGGTTGGCAGCAGGGCGCAACGTGCCAATGCTTGCCGCACAGATTCGGCAGTTCCGACCGGAAATAGCCGCTATCTGTCAAGAAGACAAATTGTCTGAACTGAAAGAAGCGATCGCAGACCTCGATCCCCAACCAATCCTGTTAAGTGGGGAAACTGGGGTAGTGGAAGTCGCCCGCTACGGCAATGCGGAAACGGTCGTCACCGGAATTGTCGGCTGTGCGGGGTTATTACCGACCATTGCCGCGATTGAAGCCGGGAAAGATATTGCTTTGGCGAATAAGGAAACTTTGATTGCGGGTGCCCCCGTAGTGCTGCCGCTGATAGAAAAACACGGCGTGAAGCTGTTGCCAGCGGACTCCGAGCATTCTGCAATTTTTCAGTGTCTCCAAGGCGTCCCCAAAGGCGGCTTGCGACGGATTTTGCTCACGGCTTCTGGGGGTTCTTTCCGCGATTTGCCGGTCGAGAAATTAGCCTCAGTCACGGTTGCAGACGCCCTGAAGCATCCCAATTGGTCGATGGGTCGCAAAATTACTATTGACTCTGCTACGTTGATGAATAAGGGGCTGGAAGTGATTGAGGCGCACTTCCTCTTTGGCATGGATTACGATGGCATCGAGATTGTCATCCACCCTCAAAGCATTATACACTCCCTGATTGAGTTGCAAGATACGTCAGTCTTAGCTCAGTTGGGTTGGCCTGATATGCGTTTGCCGCTACTCTATGCGTTATCCTGGCCTGAGCGAATTTATACCGACTGGGAACCGCTAGATTTGGTGAAAGCGGGGAATCTTACTTTCAAGGAACCCGACCATGAGAAGTATCCCTGTATGCAATTGGCGTATGCAGCGGGTCGTGCCGGGGGTTCGATGCCTGCGGTCTTGAATGCCGCGAACGAACAGGCAGTGGCGCTATTTTTAGAAGAAAAAATTCAATTTTTAGATATTCCCCGTTGTATCGAATCAGTTTGCGATCGCTTCTCTTCCCAAAATCGCTCAACGCCTACTCTCGATGACATCATTGCCGCCGACAAATGGGCAAGGCAGGAAGCGCTTGAGGTGAGTCAGCAGTTGCACAAAGGCAGTAGCGCCGCAGTCATGCGTTAGGGGATTTCCTAGTCTTCCTTTCATCACTCACCAGCTCATTTTCTACCCCGAACGAAGAATTTTGTGGTGTCTTCCCAGACACCTTTATCGGTCGCTAATTTCTCAATTTCTGCTCTATACTCAACTTGGAACTGTTCTAATTGTTCCGGTGATAGTTTTGCCAGCAGCGGATTGCCTTTCAAAGTTAAATTCATTCCCTTCCAGGATAATTCCTCATCTCTTAGATGGCGATACCGTCCAGAAGGCTCAATTTTGATTTCGATATCTCTAAAACCTGCCTGTTGTAGCAAATTGCGGCACTTTTCTGGAGTACCGAGTGTTTCGAGGATGTGTGGCAGCGATATGCCCAATACTCTAGCGCATATATTCTGATAAATAGCTCCCTGATAAGCTGTTTCGGGAGGACAGGTAAATGCCACAAATCCTCCTGTTTTCAGGAAGCGATACCACTTTTGCAAACTAGCAGCAATATCAGTAAAAAGTACAATCGCCTCACAGCAAAAGATAGCATCAAAACTCCCCTCATCAAAGTTGATGGATTCTGCATCCGCCTCAATCAACTCAATGTTTTGTAAACAAGCTGCTTCAACTTTAACTCTAGCTTGATGGAGCATTCCTGGAGACATATCTATGCCAATGACATTGCCTTCGGAACCCACTTTCTGAGCAGCAGGAATCGCTACTAAACCCGTCCCAGTGGCAACATCAAGAATTTTATCTCCCTTCTGAATTGGGACAAATTCAAGTAGGAGATTGGCTTCAAGTAGATGGCGTGTCCCTTCCTCGAAATCGTAGGCAGTTCTACTATTGTAAAATTCAATTACCTGTTGCTTGTAACTATTCATAATTCGATGAAGTTATCACCTTATGCGAGTACAGCAGTCCTATATGATTTAGATTTTTTTATGAACCACGTTAGCGTTCGTGGTTACAGCCGAAAAAGACTGCTATATGATAACAAGACTACGCAAGATTTGTTAGCACAAATGTTAACTTAGAGGATACCAGCTTTGTAATAATTGAATCATGGGAAAAGCAGGTCAATCACTCAGAAAGATATTAGAGCCTTACAACATCAGCCAAAGCTTATTGGCTTATCAGGCAACAGTTCAGCCATTGATAAGTTTAGGTACAAAACAAGGATTTTTCCCAAATTAGACTTATAAGCAAAAAGGGTAAAATTTTAATTAAAATTTATTATTTCATGAAAAAACTTAGGTTTGGCTCAGAAATACTGGCACTCTGAAGCGTGGTTTAAATTGCATTTAATCTTCAAAAATTTGCATCGGAAAGCACTCAGGATCGGGTCGAAAATACTGGCACTCTGAAGCGTGGTTTGAATTACATTTAATCTTCAAAAATTTGCAAAATATAGGTTCTTCTTCATTAGAATAAAACCAGCTATCTCCGTGATATCGGCATAAAAAACAGTTTTTAATAGCAATTTTTGCATTGTAAGCGTCAACCAAACTTCTCTTGTACTCATAACTTGATAAATAGACTTTATTAGGGCTAATGATTTTATAGTATGAAATTATATTTTTATGTTTTTCAAGTATAGAATAAGCTTTTGATAAAGATCCCCAAGTCAGGATACTTTTCCCATTTTTGTAAACCATAAATAAACCCATACTTTCAGAGCAATTTCGACCGCAAATTTCCCCTTGTTCTGGTTTTATTTCAAAATTCACCAGCTTAATTTTTGGATTGCTCTGCCTGATAATATGTTGCTTAATAAAGAGAATATCATCTTCGCTTTCAATGGCAATTTCAATAATTTGAAATTTAGATTGTGCTTTTTTATCTGTAATTTTATGAGTAACTGCTATTTCAATAAATAGATTTTTGGTTTCTGATATATCACTAAGTAAAATATCAGGAATAAATTCATCATTTTTAGTTTCCAAATCTAGCTTTATATATCTCTTGGTCAAATCAAAAGTTTTGTTTATAGTATTTAGCTGGCATATTCTCCCCAATTGTTTCTCATAAGCGTTACATCTTCTGTCTATTCTTAACTCAATATAAAAAGGTTCATTTTTATTCAAACATGATTGATATTCTTGGGCAAAAATAAGTTTTCCTAACCTATGTAGGTATGTTTCTTGTGAACAATTTTGAATATGCTTGTGGGCAAAATGTTTTTGTCTAATCTCTCCTAGTTTAGGAATTAGTGTATTTCCACAAGAAATACAGGTGAAAGCTTTGTTCTTAATGACCTCTGTCCTTTGCAAGTCTCCAATGTAGAGAACTTGATTTTTTGCTCCATAAGCATACTTGTATTTAATTTTGTTCGTTGATTTCATCGGATTACTGCACTCAGTTAGCGTTATCTATCAGATTTCCTAAATGTACGATCGACAATACATTCGTAGTACGACTGAACACCTAGCAGTACGGCTGTCTAGTAAACCTGATGTTATCTACGTACAAGTTCCGTTTCTGAAGAATTCGGCAATGCCAGCAGTATGGATCATGAGTATGGAGATCTCACTGAAGTGTACAATAACAAAAAAGCCGTATGACTTTTTTATTTGTTATACGACTTTTTTATTGTTGTACACAAGACTAAGAAACGTTATAACAGGTTATTCAACTGTCACGGATTTCGCCAAATTCCGAGGCTGATCTACATCTAAGCCGCGAAGCGCTGCAATGTGATAAGCCAACAGTTGCAACGGAATTACTGTGAGGATCGGAGAAAGCAACTCTTCCACAGCAGGAACGGGCAACAAATCATCAAATGTTTCCGCTGCTTCTGGGTCATTCATCGGCGTCACGCCAATCAAGCGAGAATCCCGCGCCTTCGCTTCCTGGGCATTCGAGAGGACTTTTTCGTAGACAGTCCCCGGCATGGCGATCGCTACTACGGGAACTTTCGCATCTAACAGGGCAATCGGGCCGTGTTTCATCTCTCCAGCGGGATAACCTTCGGCGTGGATATAGCTGATTTCTTTCAATTTCAGCGCCCCTTCCAAAGCAATCGGGAAATTAATCCCCCGTCCTAAAAAGATAAAATCTTTTGTTTCGGCAAAATCGTGAGTCAGATGTTCAATATACCGCTCCTGACTTTCTAAAATCAGTTCAATCTGCGCTGGCAACTGCCGCAAGCCAATTAAAATTTGCTCTAACCGAATTGCCGATACCGTCTGACGCCGATAAGCTAAATCCAGTGCCAAACAGTAAAACGCCATCAGCTGGGCAACAAAGGTTTTAGTCGCCGCCACTCCAATTTCAATTCCGGCGTGGGTTTCGATAATCTGGGGCACCATCGTCCCCAAAGTGCTTTCAGGACGATTGGTAATCCCCAGCAATCGCGTCTGAAACTGGGGCGGCTGACTGGCACGACGCTGGGATTCCATTGCCAAAGCCGCCAGCGTATCCGCTGTTTCCCCAGATTGGGTCACGCCAATAGTCAGCGTATTGGCAGTGAGAGGCGCGGGTGCATAGCGAAACTCAGAGGCATACTGCACGATGGTGGGAATTCCCGCTAACTGTTCCAGCAGGTATTTACCCACCAGTCCGGCGTGCCAACTGGTGCCGCAGGCAAGAATTTGAATGTGTTCTAAATTTTCGTAGAGTGATGCTGGTAAATTCAGTTTAATGGGAGATTGACCAGAGTCGGCGTTCCAGTCTGCGTTTAGGTAAGCTTCTAAACAAGCGCGAACGACTCCCGGTTGCTCGTAAATTTCCTTGAGCATAAAGTGTTTGAATCCCTGTTTTTCCACCTGTACGGGATTCCAACTCAGAGTCCGGGGACTTTTCTTTAGCCTATCGCCAGCAAAATTGTACACCTCAACGCCAATCGGGGTCATTCTTGCCAGTTCGCCATTTTCCAGCGTCAGGACGGCACGAGTGTGGGGAACCAGGGCCGGAGTATCAGAGGCGCAGAAAAACTCTCCTTGACCGAAACCAATGGTGAGGGGAGCTTGTTGCCGTGCCACAATCAATTCATCGGGATAGTCAGCACAGATAACTGCGATCGCAAACGCTCCCTCCAGTTTATTCACCGCCTGCCGTACCGCTTCTAAAAAGGAAGAATGCTGACTTGTCACAGCTGAGTTGTGTACCTGCTGTGTCATCACTTCAGCCATTAATTGGGGGATTGCCTCCGTGTCTGTTCCCGCCTTCGTTACCGCTTGCCGCACTGCCTCTAAAAACGGAAACTGTTGAGGTGTAGAAGCCGAGTTATGTACTTGCTGTGCCATTAGTTCGGCGATTAACTGGGGGATTAACTCAGTATCCGTCCCCGTTTTCGTCACCGCCTGCCGCACCGCCTCTAAAAACGGAAACGGTTGAGCTGTCGCCGCTGCTTGCTGCGCTTGCTGTGCCATTAATTCGGCGATTAAGTGAGGAATCACCTCAGTATCGGTATCTGAGCGAAACTCGTGTCCCTTGGCTTTGAGTTCTTCTCGCAACTCCCGATAATTTTCAATAATCCCGTTTTGGACTACCGCGATTCGCTTCGCCGTATCCGTGTGGGGATGGGCGTTGTATTCTTCTGGCTTGCCGTGAGTCGCCCAACGGGTGTGTCCGATGCCAATCGTCGCCGGATTAACTTCTCGTTGTAGCTTTTCGCGCAGGTTGTAGAGTTTGCCCTTTGCCCGCACGCAATGGATATCACCTTCCAAGACTGTGGCGATACCGGCAGAATCGTAGCCCCGATACTCCAGTTTCTCCAAGCCTGCCAGCAAAATCTCTGTCGCCGCTTGAGTGCCAATATAGCCAACGATTCCGCACATATATCACAACACTCCTGTTCACACTTAAACTAAAAAACTACTGGGCTATCCCAGGAACGTCAAGGTCAACAACATTGTATTGGTTACGGGCGATCGCGCTCTTATTCCGCAAAAAAGAGGGAGCAATTTGCCCCCTCGATGCCTTGGAATCGGAATGATAAAAAGTGTTTTCAAGCCAGCTTGTTAGTATGCCAAGCCCATGCTGCGAGTCGTTTCAGCATTGCTCAAATAAACTCGGATGCTCAAAAAGTCGGTAGGACAGGCAGTTTCGCACCGCTTGCAACCTACACAATCTTCAGTCCGAGGAGATGAGGCAATCTGTTGGGCTTTACAGCCATCCCAGGGAACCATCTCTAGGACGTCCGTTGGGCAAGCGCGAACGCATTGGGTGCATCCAATGCAGGTGTCATAGATTTTAACGGTATGAGACATCGAAAAACGGCTCCTTTCTGAGTGTTCTCTACTAATGACACTAGAATCAAGGCTTAGTTTACCGCAGGCGCATAGACGCCTCTGCAAAAGGCCACAGAACTTCAAACTCTGTAATAGATTGCCCCTAATTGCGACTTTCCGACAAAGGCGGGGAAATCCCTCTGTCTCAAGGCGGTTTGCCTCACCGGCAAAGCTGGGGTGCCTTCGACATCATAAAGAAGTGTGAACGAAAGGCTTAACTCAGTTGAACAAAATTCAATTCCAGCGTTCGACACAGAGAAGTTTTAACCCTTGGGAATCGACTATGACACTGATTCGTTGGCAACCTTTTCAAGAAATGGCAACCCTGCGCCGTCAAATGGATCGAATGTTTGACGAACTGGCAACTGTTAATCGGGATGCTCCAATCACCTGGAAGCCTGCGATTGAGCTGCAAGATACAGAGGACAGCCTAATTCTGCGGGCACAAATTCCTGGTATCGAAGCCAAAGACCTTGATATCCGCATTTCTCGTGAAGCGGTCGTGATTACAGGCGAACGCCGCTACGAAAAGAAAGAACAAGAAGGCGGTTACGTCCGTTCTGAGTTCCGCTACGGAAACTTTCAGCGAGTGATTTCTCTGCCTGTTGCGATTGAGAACGACCGCGTCCAGTCTGAATTTAAGGATGGTGTCCTGATGCTGACGCTGCCCAAAGTAAAGTCAGTTCGCGATCGCGTAGTCAAGCTCAATCTAGCAGATAGCACCAGTGCGGCTCCAGAAGTCACTGACGCACCCGTTGCTGACACGAAGAAGCCCGAAGCAACTGAGAGTGCTGAACCGGCTAGCGTCTGGGATTAATCCAGATAATTTTCGGTTAATCCGTAGCCGCGAAAACTTCTTAGTTTAACCACTCAACCGCTGAGCATCAGCAAGGCGGTTATTTTTTCGCCTTCTTCCAGAAGTCGGGAAAATCCCCCAAAAGGCAATTCGGTTTTCCTCACTGACGTAACCAGACTGTTTTGACATTATAAAAACGTGGGAACTAAAAGCTTCATCCCATTGAACAAATTTCAATTCAAGCATTTAGTCACTGCAAATTGGAGGTAACTGTTTTATGGCACTGATTCGTTGGCAACCCTTCCAAGAAATGGAAACTCTACGTCGTCAAATGGATCAAATGTTTGATGAACTTGCCGGAAGCGATCGCGTAGCTTCTCGCCAGTACAGCACAACTTGGAAGCCTGCCATTGAACTCCAAGACACTGAAGACCATCTGATCCTGCGGGCTGAAATTCCAGGCGTAGAAGGCAAGGACATTGATGTCCAAATCACTCGTGAAGCGATCGCCATTAGCGGCGAACATCGCTTTGAGAAGAAGAACGAAGAAAAAGGCTTCTTCCGCTCCGAGTTCCGCTATGGTAGCTTCCAGCGGGTGATTCCTCTACCAGTGCCCATTCAGAACGACCAAGCCAAGGCTGACTTCCAGAATGGCATCCTGACATTGACCCTGCCGAAAGTCACGGAAGCGCGGCGTACCGTCGTCAAACTCAATTTAGGTAGCACCAATACGACACCAGAGTTGACGAGTCAGTCAACTCCTGAAGCCAACCACGCTAGCGTGAACTAATCTTGCCCTTGCCCTCCTGAAGGGTCTTGAGCCTGGGTAAGAAACAATAGCCTAATTTAGTTATCTAACCGCTGAGTGGTCTTCAGTAGAATCCTACCCTCCACTCAGCGGCTATTTTTTTGGCGTTGCACCTTGAAAAACTATTTATTTTAGAGACAATCCCTCAGTAAGTTGCCTCTAGAAAAAACCATCTCCTAATTGGACAATGTCATCTTTTTAGCTATCGTCAAGGACGATACACTTGTGCAAGATGTGTTCTTTGGGAAAAAACTCAAAATGCCAGATTCCTTGATGTATCGACAAGATGCCTTCGTTGTTCTGGAACCCAACCAACCAGAGCAATTCCTCACTCCCGCCGAAATGTTAGAAAAACTGAAGGCAATTTTGGCAACTCGTCAAGATAACCTACCGCCAGATTTGCAAAAATTTCCCTCAGTAGAAGCTCAAGCTCAATACCTGCTAGAAACGTCCTGCGAATTAGATATGGGGCCAGGACAATTTTTACAGTGGTATGTCGTGCGTTTAGAAAAATAAGAGCGGAGTCCCTCCGCCCCTACGTTTAGGGTGTAGCAGTTAGCGCCACATCAACACGTTGTTCAGCTGGTTGAGTCACGATTACGCGCACACCAGGGCCAAAAAACCCTTCTATTTTCTCCCGCTTCTGTTCCCAAACCTCTAGAGGAATGAGCGGCGACTCAAATTCCAACACTAAAGCGTAAGCCCCAGCGATCGCAGTTTCGTGTAATCCTGTTAGCACAGGTCTTTCTTCATCGGTTGGACTCAGCCCCAAGCTGCTCAAAGAGCTATCGAGATGAGCATCTTGACCGTAGCGATAGCGGGTGACATCCAGACGAATTTGGTTTTGAGTTGCGGTGGCTTGCTGTTCTCGGAGTGCCAGTATGTCCTTGGAAGTAGGTTTGGTGAACGGTACAGGCGTAAGTTCTGAGGCTTTGAGGGCAAGCCCTCCCAGCAACAGAGGAACCCCATAGAAGAATCCGGCTAGATTCAGCGTTGGGTTGTCGGTAACGTAAGCAACCAGTCCCGCCAGAAATAAAACGCCACCGACACTTAAACCCAACGTTCCCAAAGAAGTTTGACGTAACATTTTAATTAAGATACCCAATTGACAATCTCTTCAGCTTTATTATCCTTGGCACTGGGTAACATCTCTAGTATGGGTGAAATTTTTGTTAAAACTACGTGCTTTGCTTTGGATAGCGATTGGGAAGCCCAAAGCTGAAGAAGTCTCGCTAATTTGATAGCCCTTGACGAATGAGTGCAGAGTCTGTAAAGTAGCCCATCAACCAACGGTAATTCATAACTCAGGGCGTTTACAAAAGGAACCCCTATTATCAAAATAAGTCGCTGTTGTCCGCCGCCATCAATTCATAACCGAGATAATAAAATGATTCAAGAAGACAATTCCGGGGCTACAAAAAAGAGTAAAGCCATCCTGGATCAACTCAAAACGCTGAAGCAGGAAGATGAAACGCTTTATAACATCTTGGCTGTAGATGTTTGGGCTTTAGCCAAAACAATGGATGAGTTTCAACCAGGATTTTGGTCGGCTTTTATGAAAAATCGAGAGAAGGCGCTGAAGCGGTTTATTTCTGAAGTGATTAAAAATAAGCCTACCGATCCGAAACGTCCTCCTTTCCTTCGCTAGGATTAATTATTGTAAATAAATAATCGACAGAGGAAGCAAACAATGGACCCACAAACACTCAAGCAATGGATTAGCCAGATTGAACTCAAGCGTGAGTCACTGGTAAGGCTTCTGGAGGAACCAAACCTGGGAACTCTACGAATTGATGTTAATCAGGCACTCGAAGAAATTGATGACCTGATTGATGAATTTCGGCGCACCTTCCCAGAGGCAGATGCCAACTAGAAACTAACGCCTTGCCGAGCTGAACTCTAGCCAAGAGGCTACGGCAAGGACACCGATCGCTACTTGCGCCCCTTTCTAATGACTGACTGCCCGCTGCCCAAGCTGCTTGACTAGAGCAATCAGCTCTTGAGTAGCGGTGTCTTTTTTACAAAAAGCATCAATTCTGGCGGTTTGGCTCATCACCTCAATCTGCGGGTCTTCGACTGAGGAATAGGCAATAATCTGAGCGTGCGGATCGATGTGCTTGATCTGGGTAGATGCGCTCAAACCGTCTAATACTGGCATTTGTAGATCGAGAATAATCACATCAGGGTGGTGACGCTCGACCATCTCAACGGCTTCTTGACCGTTACTAGCCAATCCAACTAACTCGATGTTTGCCTGACTCTGGAATGCTAATTTCAGGCTAAAACGAGTTAGCTCGTGGTCATCAACAACAAGAACACGAAGAAGGGGGTGCTGACAGGACAACATAAGAGGATAACTATATCATCTGACGGTTCTAGTTTAGGGGCATAGGATACAAAAGTCCCTCTACCATCCGAGCGAACTGCTGCAAGAAATACTCATTTTACCTCCAAACTAAAGTAGATAATTTTCTAAAGTTTAAATATTTATAAAGAAATCTGGAAGTTTAGTTTTTATATGTTTAAACCAATTGAACAGCCGCTCGTTTCGCTTTTGTCTTTCTAGCGCGATCCTCTTGAGTTTCAGCCATTCGCTTTCTAGGATACCAAGACTGTTTCGGGCTGTCCTCTCCACCCAGAGGGATAGACTAAAAGAGCGATCGCGCTCTTGATTCGGTGGGGAGTGCGATCGCATCTTTGAAGTTGCCTATCTAATGAATCAAAAACTGAAGTGAACTCCTACACTGTCTAAATGCCCAGAATTCCTGTAAGAGTCGGCAGATAAGTTTGAAGGACTTCAGCGAGTTTACTAGCATCGGTAACAGCAGTAGTAACACCCTTAAGGGCATTCACAGCCATTGAGCAATACTTGATCGCACGTTCTTCTGGCGGTTTTTTCCCTTCTTCTGCGATGGTTTCTACTGCTTCTAGCGCCTCTTTCTTTAGACTGTCAGAAAGCACAGAATCCCCTTTAATAGCTTCTTGCAAAGCTGTCAAAATCTTCGCAAGCTCGTTGCTATCAGTAGTATTAACACCCTGAAGCTGCTGAATAGTCGTAGTTACTTGACCACTGATATCGCCCACAATGCTAGCCCCTATTAAGTCGCGACCAACAGTGACATCACCGACAGTAGTCTTATCTCCTTTGTCACCACTAACTATATCCCCGGTAACATCAGTTTGTTTACTTTCCATAATTTCAACCTCCGCTGATGGATTTAATAATATGTTGGCTCTTTCCCCTTGAATAGACACTTCATTGTAATAGTAATTTGTAATACTTTGATGGATTGCTGATTTGTCTGCATCTGGGAAAACACCTACCTTGGCAACAAAAACACCGTCGCCTTTATTTTCAATACTGTAACGAGCTACATCTAATCCTTCATAATCGAGAGCCGTTTGAGCTATGGCAACAGCGAAAGCCGCTAAATTTAACCTGTGTCGTAAAATTACATCAATAGTTTCTTGTAATTTTTCAATCCATTTTTCAAATTCGCCCGGTTGAAACTCTCCGCTGTCTGGTTTTGGTACTAAGAATCCGTGTTTGCCTTGCTTTAGATAAACTAACTTACACGTGACATTTTTGAAGCTGGTTTTGCTGTTAATATTCCATTCTTGGAGGCAAGCCTCTGTTAGACAAGCTCCTGAAAAATCAGCATCTAATACTTGAGCTTTTGTTAGGTTCGCTCCTTCTAAATTAGCATCTCTCAAATCGGCACTATTCAAGTGTGCTCCTATAAGAATTGCCTCTTTTAAATTCGCTTCTCTTAAATTAGCGCCACTTAAGTTTGCTCCTGTATAATCCCTTCCACAACCTTCTTGTGGGTTTATCAATAACTTTCTAACATTGGGTTGCTCTAATATCGTTCCCTGTAATCTAGATAATTCTAGTCCTGTGACATTTTTGAAGCTGGCACGGGTTAAGATAGCATTTCTAAAATCTGTATGCGGTAAATCTGCGCCATCAAAACAAGCATCTGTTAAATCGACTCCATAAAAAGATGTCCCACCTGTTGCTGCCCAAAAGACCGCTTTTTCTCTAATCCATGCAAATTTGGGGGAGCCTCTAATTGCCTGTCGTGAGATGATAGCGCCTGTAAGGATGACTGCGATCGCTGCAATAAAAGTTACAGATAATTCGACTTTTGTTAATTTTGGTATATTCACAACTAAGACTGCAACCGTCAAACCAGATCCTAAAATAGCTATGAATTCACTTACAAGCCCATAACATAAAGAATTGAAAGCCACTGATAGTGCTGTAGTAATAGATCCAAGCCAACTAATAATTAGGCTTAAACCAAGCAGAAAAATTGCAAAACCTAACTCATTATTTGTAAAAAGACCTATTAGTGTAAAACTAATAATTAGTGTAGCAATCAAGGAAATTGATGCTAAATGATAACCACGAACTATCAATAAAAATAAGCTTGCCGCATATATACTGATTTCTATAAAAATCCCTGTAAAACTTATAGCATAGTCCTTTCCTAGAGAAAGGTAGATAACAAAACTTAAAACTCCTCCTGAGAGCAAAGGCATTATATTGAGCATCGAAGCTACAATACCTATACTGCTTAAAAAAATATTATAATTATTCTTCAGTCCAGCTTGTGCATTTTGAAAGTTTTTATTAAATGAATAAATTTTAGTAAAATTAATACTACGAATATCGCATTTATAGCTTGTCATACGCAATTAATCAATGTTATTGCTAAAATCATCTGCAAATCCGAGGAAATAAAACACCTAAATGTTTGCAAAATCTAGGGCGCAAAACATATATATCAGAATCTGTATCAGATAGTATTTTATTATCGGTAGGCTCTGCTATTTCATTCTCAGTAAATATACCACTCAAAGTATTAACATCAATAGGCTGGGTAGCAACTAAATCTATGAATTCATAAGGTAAACTTGTGAGCAAACTCAAATCATTTAAACTCAGACCTACTGCTTCCACCAATTCTTCAATACGCAGCTTAGTCTCTGGCAACTCTTCAGCTTTAACTTCTACTTGCAAATCCTTAATTTCACAATCTAAAACTTGACAAATTTCATTAAGGGTATTTTGCGATGTTGGTTCAGCGAGTTTTTGCTTGTAAATAGGCTGTTTACTATAAAATTCCACTATAATTGGGTCTATTTTGCACTTCTCACTCAACTCTTGTAAGTTCCAACCTTTCCTATCCTTTGCTATCTTACGGATTTCGAGTTTGACTGCCTCTTGCTTATCTACAGGCTTAACTTCCACTATGTCTACATCCTGAGGTATAGGCATAACTAACTCCAATACGTCTACTTCTAGTTTGTCTGCAATTTCTCTGAGATTGGCAGCAACCTCCTTTGTAAGTGTTTTGATAGGTGTAGTTGCGTAATCTTGAAGAACCTCTAAAGTAACGCCTGAATCTTGGCTAAGTTTCTCTAGAGTTATTTGTTTTGTGTCTGCAATTTCTTGAATACGAAGAGTAATCATTAATGAAGTTTTTATATTAAGGTTATGTTTGATGCTTAGCTATTATTGCTAAGGGATAGCTAAAAATTGCTTTAAACTTAAGAAAAATTTTATATTTTAGCAACTTATATTAAACTCTGAGCTGAAATCATTTGATACCTGAGTAGCACAAAAAGGAAAAGTTGGATTTCGCCGTTGGGCATTCTGTAACAAAGATTATCTTCCAGAGGTGAGAAGCGAAAAGCTGGCAAGGGCTGTACCTTAGCGTTGAAGGGCTAGGAAGGAGTTTATGCAGATACAGACGCCAGATTGGGTTAAACACGCGGTTTTTTACCAGATTTTTCCGGATCGCTTTGCTAAAACGAAGCATTCTCACAAGCGGCTTTTGAAGGATACCCGATGGGAAGATTGGCACGAAATACCGACGCTTCAAGGGTACAAGGGCGGTGATTTGTGGGGGGTGATGGAACAGCTGGATTACTTGCAGAATGTAGGGATTAATGCGATTTACTTTACCCCCATCTTTCAATCGGCTAGCAATCACCGCTATCACACTCACGACTATTATCAGGTCGATCCAATGTTGGGGGGGAATGGCGCTTTTCGGGAGTTGCTGGAAGCTGCCCACGAACGGGATATCAAAGTTGTGCTGGATGGGGTATTTAATCACTCCAGTCGGGGATTTTTCTTTTTCCACGATGTTCTGGAAAATGGCCCCCATTCGCCTTGGGTGGATTGGTTCAAGATTGAAGGCTGGCCTTTATCGGCGTATAACGGCGATTTTCCGGCGAATTATGAGGGCTGGGACGGAAATCGGGCGCTGCCAGTGTTCAACCATGAAAATCCGGAAGTGCGGGAATATATTATGGAGATTGCCGAATATTGGATTAAATTCGGCATTGATGGCTGGCGCTTGGATGTGCCGTTTGAGATTAAGGCTCAAGGATTTTGGCAGGAATTTCGCGATCGCGTAAAAGCCATTAACCCAGAAGCTTATATCGTGGGGGAAGTCTGGGGAGATTCCCGCGAGTGGCTGGATGGGACTCAGTTTGACGGGGTAATGAACTATCTCTTTGCTGCGCCGACGATTGCTTTTGCCGCAGGCGATCGCGTAGACATTGACCAAGTGAAAGATCGCTCTTACCATCCTTATCCGCCCCTCTTTGCACCAGAGTATGCCGAAAAAATCCAGCAATTGTTGGAATTTTATCCGTGGGATATTCAACTGACTCAGTTGAATTTGCTAGCTAGCCACGATACGGCGCGACTGATTTCTATTGCAGGCGGTGATAAGGAGAGTGTTCAACTAGCAACATTGCTGCTATTGACTTATCCCGGTGCGCCCAGCATCTACTATGGTGATGAAGTGGGATTACCGGGAAAACTCGATCCAGATTCGCGTCGGGGTTTTCCGATGGAAGCTCACTGGGAGCGTGATGTTTTAGATTATCACAAGCAACTCATCGCCCTGCGTCACCAATATCCAGCCTTGCGTACAGGTTCCTATCACGTTCTGTTTGCGGAAGGAACAGTTTACGTCTTTGCTCGGAAATTGGGAGATGAGGAACTGATTGTTGCCATTAACGTGGGGACGGCACCGGCAGATCATGTGAGTTTTGAGGTGACGGGGCTACAATCCAAGCCTAATCAGCAATTGTATGGCACTGCCGAGGTGTCATGGAGCGGTGAGGGAGAATCCAACCATCTGTCCTTGCATTTGCCAGCGCGTAGTGGATGCATCCTGGGTTAAACGAATTTCGCGAATGTTTGCCAAGAAGGGTGGATTGATTAACCTTTAATTGCCTGCGTAGGGGCGTGTTTGTGCCATGTCCTTACAGAATGTGAATTTGACCAATTATTTAATCCACATTCCTTGGCGATCGCCCAAATCAAAAGGAGGCACCTTTGCAAAGGTGCCTCCTTTTTTATGTCAGCAAATCGAATTTTAAATTTTTACGATGTCGTTTAGATCGCACTGACTCCAAATTTGCTTTTGTCTTACCATTACCCAGTTTTTGGTCAATAAATTCTGTCTGAAGACAGGATTCAACAGCAGAAATTAGTGCCTATTTAGACATTATCGTCGGTGTAAGTACTGAATCAATGACATGGATGACGCCGTTATCGGTAAGGATATCTGTTTTTAGCACCTTCGCATCATTCACTTTAAAACCGTCGTCGGTGCTATCAATCCCCAGAATGCCGCCCTCAACTGTCTCAGCGGAATCTATCTCGACGAAGTTATCAGTTCTAACATCCCCAAACAGGACGTGATACATTAAAATTTGCTTCAGCTTGGGGATGTTGTCCATCCAAGAAGCCAGTGTATCCTCTGGAATTTTGGCAAATGCTTCGTCAGTTGGAGCAAAGACAGTATAGGGTCCTGGACTCTTGAGAATCTCAAACAGACCAGCAGCCTCAAGAGCATTAACCAGAGTTTTGAAAGATCCTTCATTAGTGGCAGTTTCTAAAAGGTCAGCCATGCGTTTTGATGATTTTAAGTGAGTGTCCTGTTTAGAGATACTCGCTATAAGACTTGCAGTGCATCCTTCAAAAGTATTGAAGGCGCGATCGCTATTAGGTTAGCACCGCTACCCATTTCATCTCATTTCGCTAGCGTGCAGCCACTCATCAGATCCCCCAAACCCCCTTACACAACTCAACTACTGGAACGAATGCCACGTTGTTGTAGCTGCTGAATAAAAAAGTCCTCTAGAGAAGGACGGGAGAGGTTCATTGTCGTTAGATGAGCACCCATCAAACGGAGGCTAGCCAGAAACTCTTGGGGTTCGCCTTGTAAGTGACCATGCCAGCCATTATGCTCAAATGCTAAATCGGGTATCCAGCGTTTGAGAACCTCCAGGTTCCCGCCTTTACCTCTGACGTGGTAGGATTCGGCGATGCCAAGGAGTTCATCGAGGGAACCGACGCAAATCAGCTCACCTTGGGCGAGGATAGCGACGCGATCGCATATCTGCTCCACTTCCGCCAAAACATGACTATTAAAAAAAATTGTCTTTCCCTGTTTCTTGAGGGATAAAATAATCTCTCGCATCTGGTAGCGCCCCATTGGGTCAAGACCCGACATCGGCTCATCCAAAAATACCAGTTCTGGATCGTTAATCAGCGCTTGAGCCATGCCTACCCGTTGCAGCATCCCTTTAGAATACTGACGCATCTGCTTTTTACGGGCAGCGGATTGAGCCAATCCAACTAATTCCAGTAGTTGGGGAATGCGTTGACGCTGCACTGATTTCGGGATTTGAAATAATCCAGCCGTAAATTGCAAAAACTCCCAGCCGGTGAGAAAGTCATAGAAATAGGCGTTTTCCGGTAAATAACCGATGCGTTGTTTCACCTCGCGATCGCCCAAAGGTTTTCCCAGTAGTACCCCTCGTCCACCTGTAGGGCGTACTATTCCCAAAAGCGTCTTTAACAGCGTCGTTTTCCCAGCCCCATTCGGTCCTAGCAGTCCAAATGTTTCCCCCTCAAACACCGACAGCGTGCAGCTTTTGAGAGATTCAATTTTTTGATTTAGCCAAAATCCGGTGCGATAAACCTTTCGCAGTTCAAAAGTCTGTACTACCGATTGACGGTAAACGGTAATCGGTTCCCCTGACTTATCTTCAACAGAATTCATATTAGTTCGGCAAGCGATCGCATTCTCTACAATATTATTGATTCCCTATTTTGCGGACTTTCGTGTCAGTTCAAGATAGAAAATGGAATGAGTAATGTTGCGAGGGAACTGATGGAACGCTCAAAAATAGTTGCAATTATCACTGGGGCAATTTCTATAATTTTAGCGATCGCCTATCTGCTGCTGGTTCAGTTACTAGACTTCCGGGGTGAAATGATACCCGCGCCCACAAGTCAATTGCCGCCAGTCGTGCAAGTTGCCCAAATATCCGCGATTCAGCTTTTATAGAGAGCAATGTCTAATCGGAGTTACGCCATCCTCGGAACAGGAGCGCTGGGGGGCTACTACGGAGCTAAACTACAACGAGCGGGGCTGAATGTCCACTTCCTGTTGCACAGCGACTACGAACAAGTCTGTCAACAGGGTTTAGTCATTGAGTCCCCAGACGGCGATTTTACCCTCCCCCACGTTAACGCCTACCCTGACGCTAACAAAATGCCACCTTGCGATGTGGTAGTTGTGGCGCTGAAAACGACGCAAAACCACCTGCTACCTGAAATGCTGCCATTTATGGTTAAGGATGATGGCGTTGTCTTAGTGCTGCAAAATGGTCTAGGAGTTGAAGAGAAAGTCGCCAAAATTGTTGGTTCGGAACGGGTGATGGGAGGCTTGTGCTTTCTCTGCTCTAATAAAGTGGGGCCAGGACACATCCGCCACCTAGACTATAAGGCGATTACACTCGGCGAATATACCCCCGATTACCAACCCGCCGGGATTACCGAGCGAATGCGTCAGATTGCCAGCGACTTTGAAAGTGCTGACATCCCTATCCAACTTGCTGAAGACTTGCTGTTTGCTCGTTGGCAGAAACTGGTCTGGAATATCCCATATAACGGGCTTTCTGTGGTTCTTGACGCCACAACAGATGAGCTGATGAACAATCTTCACACGCGATTATTAGCCGAGCAGTTAATGGGTGAAGTGCTGGTAGGTGCATCTGCTTTTGGTCGGAAGATTCCTGATAGCTTTGTCGAAAAGATGCTCGATCACACGGCAAAGATGAAGCCGTACCGCACCAGTATGAAAATCGACTATGACGAAGGGCGTCCTCTAGAGGTGGAAACCATGTTCGGTAATCCCCTACGAACTGCACAAGCAGCAGGTGTTGATTTGCCGAAAATTGCGATGCTTTACCAGCAGCTAAAATTCTTGGATGCTAGAAATCGCCACAAATAGTATGTTCTTTTGGCATCCGATTTTTCATGACTTAAATATACCTGACACCCTGAAAAAAACCTTAAATAATAATTAGTCATGAAAAAAGCGCCTTTAGAAAATCCGATTTTTACCGTCCCAAACGTTCTATCAAAAGCAGAGTGTGCCGAGTATATCGCTATAACCGAAAACATAGGCTATACTCCGGCTGGTCTCACCGTAGGACAGGATGAATACATAATGGCTCCATCAATCCGAAATAACGATCGGGTGATTTTGGATGATGAAGAACTTGCGGCAAATTTATGGCATCGTGTGGAAACTTATGTTCCCAGAATCGGTAACTGGTGTGCAATGGGACTTAATGAGCGCTTGCGGTTCTACCGATACGATCCAGGTCAGCGCTTCGCACCGCATCACGACGGTAGTTATTGGCGAACAAACGGCGACCATAGCCGTTTAACTTTTATGATTTATCTGAGCGAAGACTTTGAGGGAGGCGAAACTCTGTTTTTTTCACCCAACGTCTCTATAGTTCCTCAAATCGGTATGGCGCTGTTCTTTATCCACGAAATAAAACATGAAGGCGCACCCGTAATCCAAGGTCGAAAGTATGTACTGCGTTCAGACGTGATGTACACGTATGCGAGCCAATAAAAATCGGGGGAAGTTGACTTTTAAAAAATGGCGATCGCTCTACAAAATTTCATTTAATTATTCTTTATTTCCCTGATAAATAATTCTAAGGTCAAACGGCTGTTTTCCCCGTTTATTTATATCCCGTGTACAACTTTTTATGTCATCGTCTTCGCTAACCCTGTACTGGATTCCGCTCAGAATAACAATTAAAAAAAGTTGCCTATTGCCTATCTTTACTTTACCCAGCAGGGAGCTGCTGGGAGTTGCATTGTTTAGCTTAGAGGATAATAAATAAAAAAGGAGATTGGGAAGTTTTGTGTCCCCATTCTCCAATTGCTATGACGATGAATTTAAAACAGCAATTTAAAATTTGTTGAGCATCTGAAAAATCGTCATTTTATGAGCCATGAAAGAAAGTGAAAAAGTGAGCTTCTCTTTCTTTAGTCATTTTTGTAGATTTTGGCGATATATTCGGGTTTTTTGTCAGATCCTTTTTTGTCGGATAAGGTTCTTCCGCTAAAGGCGAAAAATATCCAGGTGAAGGCAATTGCGGCAATCGTTAATTCCATAGAAATTTCTCCAAGTTAAGCAAGCTGTCTTGTTAACCTTATTAATCAACTCAAGAATTGCTATATCCGGATAAATTTCAGGTTGGCAGATAAAATTTATTTGTAGATAAAGAGAATTTGCAAGCGCACCCTTAATCTGTAACCCAGAACTGGTATATTTCTGGGTGTTACCGATGGAGGAATATCGCTTCGCAAACGCTACTATTGTTGAGGCGGATCTGATTGGCGTTCCTCTTGCGGTTCTTTCGCTTCTGCTAAAGGTTTGACGACTCGCGCGATCGCTTCTTGCACAAATGTCTTGATAAACTCATCCCGGCGATTTAGCTGAAACTGTCGCTGCACAACTTCTGTGATTCCGCCATCGCCCCAATCTTGATCGTGACGGAAGTATTCAATAAAACTCTTCCCAGCAATTCGAGTCAAATAAGCGGCGGTAACGCCTTGAATCACCTTACCAATAGGATAGGCGGCGACACTCAGTTGGAGGACTCTAGAAAGCAACTCAATTGCTCCTTGGACAATTCCCAAACTCGCGAGAGTTTTCCCTAAAGAAAGCGCTAATTCGCGCCCTCGATCCATATTCAGTTCACAACCGTAAATTCTGCCAATTTCTACAACCATTTGGGCATTTACAGCGGCGGTTGCTAGCAAATCCACCACTGGTAGGGGTGTCACGGTGATGACACCCGCCCCAATCCACTGAAAACGTTCTACCACCTTCTCCGCTTGGCGTCTGCGCTGAGCATCCAGCAGGCGTCGAGCTTCGTCTCCCAGTCTCTGAGATTGCAGTAGGATGTTGTCAGCCACTAAGTCTTCCCCTTCGGCTCTGAGAACCACTGCCATGCGGCGAATTAACGGCATCACATCGGGTTCGGGTTGGAAGGTTTCGCCACTCTCCAATTCGGCAAGCTGGGGATTCGCAGCGATCGCAACCACATCAGCGGTGGCGATAAATCCCCGTACTCGTTCCCGCAGACGCGCCAGAATCGTTTCTTTATCGGTGTCTGTATAAAGATCGGTTTTGTTGAGAATCAACAGCGATCGCTTGCCAATCTCTGCCAAGGTTCGCAGCGGGTTATACTCCGACTGCCGCAAGTCATTATCTACGACAAATAACAACAAATCTGCTTCAGTTGCCAATTGCCGTGCTAGTTGTTCTCGCTGGCTTCCTGCTACCCCTGCTTCTAAAATTCCGGGCGTATCGGTAATCAAAATTTGCCGATTTAATCCTTTCAACTTGAGAACGTAAGTTTCCCCTACCTCCGTCGTTCCCATTGGCGCGTCTACCCGTCCTACCATGCGCCCAATCAGGGCGTTCACCAGAGAAGTCTTGCCAGCAGAACCCGTGCCAAATACGACGACTAACAGTTCCCCACGCGCCAAATTTGCTTCAATTTCGCGCGATCGCTCCAGCAATGCCTGCCGCGACACCTCATCCTGAATCTGTGCTACTTGCTGCCGCACTGCTTTGAGGGTTTCTGAAGCCGCCTCTGTCTTCGCTTCCGGGACTTTCGGCAATCTGCGGCGTTGCCGCGAACCTTTTGCAGTCCCCTGAAGAATCATCACATAGTAGATAAATCCACCGATTAGCACCCCCAGTAGGACAATCAGCAACAAAAGCAGCAGATTTCCCAGTAAAGGTGCCGTAAAAGAAATCTGAATATACAGCCGATAGAGAGAATTAATCAGCCACAGCATCAGCCCCAGAATTACACTGAGGCCAACGATCAGCGTTAATAAGCGCGACAGGGGCATGAACGGGATTGTGGTAAGGAGATGCTTCTAATCTTAATCTCCCTATCATTGTCTGCTATCAGCAACAGGCAAGAGATGCTTCCACGAATAAAGTAGAGCCTGTTGCCGTGATTTTTTCTCGGCTAGATAATTAAAACAAAGCGTCTTTCTGAGTAATTTTAAAAAACAGTAAATTATAATACAAACTAGCTTTTAAAATTATCCTCCACCGGATAGATCGATGATCTCTGAGCCAAACGTCAGGAAGCCTCAGATACGCTTAGGCAGTGCGTTCCCTCACCCAGTCAGTATCACAGGCTGGCTCAGCCGGGTCACTGGTCGTTTCAGCGTTAGCCAAAAAATTAGTTATGGATATGGGCTAACCCTAGGCATTGCCGTTTTGGGAACGGCTGCCGGATTTATGATTGGAGATTACTATCAGCAACGAGCTACGAAGTTGCATGAATATAGCAACCAAGAACTCAACCTTCTCCATCGCTTGCAAAATGGCGTACTACAGGCACGTACGCACCAACAACAATTGATTCCGCTAGCAGAAAATCCGGAATTGTTTTGGGACGAATACTCTCATTTTCTGGAACATACTGCTGAAATTAAGCGGATATTGTCTCAAATCAAATCTTATACAAACAGCGCCGTTTATCAACGCGAGGCAGCGGCTCATGTACACGCTGATGGAATACCCAGTTTTCTAAAAACTTACGAAAACGTACCAGAAATCTATTTTCATCAGGTTGATGAATTAGTACAGCAAATTGAGCTGTCTCATTTAAAGCCAGAAAAAATTCAGGAAGCACAAAAACTACTTTTAAATTTTACGAATGGTTCTGTAGCGCTAAATTTTGATGGTCTCTCAGACGACTTAACTGGAGTTATTCAGGGATCTTACCAGGATGTTAAGCAGGCAGAACTGGCTTTGATTGCTGCGGAAACAATCCGATTTCAAATTATTGTTGCAAGTATTTTATTGTCAATTGCGATCGCTATCCTTTTAGCCATCTACACTTCTCGCGCCATCGTCCGTCCCCTGAAAGCTGCAACTGATGTAGCACAGCGGGCAACTCAAGAATCTAATTTTGGCTTGCAAGTGCCGATTACAACTGAAGATGAAGTGGGAATGTTGGCAACCTCCCTCAATCAGCTCATCCTCCAGGTGGGGCACCTTTTGCAAGAACAAAAAGCAGACAGCGAGTTACGGCTAATCCAAAGTGAGAAAATGTCTAGTTTGGGACGAATGCTTGCCGGAGTCGCCCATGAAATCAATAATCCGGTCAACTTCATCTATGGCAACTTGGCTTATGCGGGTGACTACGTTAAAGAACTTCTCGCATTACTAGAAACTTACCAAGCTGAAATTACCAACCCTCCTAAAGCGATTCAAGTTCAAGCCGAAGAAATCGATATCGATTTTCTTAAACAAGACCTGCCAAAAGTTCTGCAATCGATGAAAGTCGGTTCTGACCGAGTTCGACAAATTGTTTTAAGTTTAAAAGATTTCTCTCGCCTAGACGATCCAAAACCGAATTCTGTAGATTTGCACGCCTGTCTTGAGAGTACCTTGCTGATTCTAAATAATCGGATTAAAAACAATATCAATATTATTCAAAACTACGGTGATATCCCAAGCATTGAAGGTTACACCGGCTTGCTTTATCAGGTATTTATGAATCTACTGAGCAATGCTATTGATGCTCTAGAAGAGGCAAAAGAGCCTGGAGAAATCGTGATTTCTACAGAACGCCTAAACAAGGATACCGTTGGGGTGCGGATTGCTGACAACGGTTCTGGTATTGCGCCCGAACATCAGGAGAAAATCTTTGATGCCTTTTTTACTACGAAACCGAGAGGTATTGGAACCGGCTTGGGTCTAGCGATTAGCCGTCAAATTATCGTAGAGAAACATGGCGGGAAATTTAGCTGCAAATCAGAAGTTGGTAGAGGGACAGAGTTAGCGATCGCTTTACCCATCAAACATCAAGTGGGTGCCGCATCAACATCAACAACAAAAATTCTCTGCTAATAGCTAGAGGCGAACGATAGCCCAAAAGTGAGACATTTTGTTCAAGTTATCGGAGTAGAAAGAGTTATGGGACTTTTTGACCAAATTATCAATGCCCTAGACAGTCCAGATCGCGAAGCGACTCCCGGACAGATGGATAATATTTTTGGCACCGTGCAGCAGGTCAGCAATAATTATGGTGCCGACCCGTCAGCAGTGCAATCTACAATGTCCCTTGTCGGTAACTACGTGCGCTCTGCTCTACAACAGAAGCAAGCGACCGAAGGCCCCCAACAAGCGCAAGCCCTTGTCAATCAATATGGCGGCACTTCTCCCAATCCTCAAGCCGTTGATGCGCTTTTTGGTTTTTCCCAAGTGCCGCAAATCGTGCAAGTCATTGCTCAAAGAACCGGCTTGAATCCGGCGATGATTCAACAGATGTTGCCAATTCTCGTTCCCCTGGTGTTAAATCTCCTAAAAACTGGCTCCAGCGCTCAAAATCCGCAAGGCTCGAATCCAGTTCTGAATACTTTCTTAGATGCTGACCGCGATGGCGATGTCGATATTGCTGATGCGATGCAGTTAGCAGCTCGCCATCTGGGTAGATAAAGCTGGTAATGGGTAATCGGTAATCGGTAATGGGTCCTGGAACCCCGATTACCCATTGTTAATATCTGAGTTAATATCTGACCGCTCAACCCCCTCAATTTCTAAAATCAAATCGGCACCATAGACTTTGGAAGGCGTCTGAAAGCCGACACTCACCTGTCCGGCAAGCACCTTAGTAACAATAGCCAGCGCTGTCAGTGCCGTCAGCGTATAGCCTTCTGGGCATTGCAACCGGGATACCTTAGTTGTGCCATTATCTGACACCTCTCCCCACAATCTAGTTTTTCCCTGTTGCCTTTGTGCATCAGTTGGTCCTGGTGGTTGAGCTTGGATTAGACGTTTCTGTAAGCTTTGCATGGGTGGCGACCCCAATAACCAACCCAAATATCTACTTGCGACTAGCGCCCAGTAAGTGGAGCGAGGAGTTGCCATATAAACTTCAATATTGGGAATCCCCGTGCTGTAGAAAGCGGTAGACACATCTCCCCAAGGAAGTGTGGTGCCTAAAACAGGGCCTTCTCCAAAGTCGATGGTTCGAGTTTTCCAGGCAGTTAGAACTGGAGTGAGAACGCCACCCCGCCGCACTAAGCCTCCTTGCTTCTGAGCTTCTACGATTGTTGTGGCAGTTCCCCGCGATGTCTGACCAGCGGTGAAAGCCAGCGCCAGACTTGTTGCTGAAGGCAGCTGTTTCTTGAGATGAGCGGCGAGACAGTCAGAAGGAACGACATCAAAACCGACGCCGGGAAGCAGCATTACGCCTGCTTTAATTGCCTCAGCGTCTTTGGCAGCGATCGCCTCGAATACTGCAACTTCTCCGGTAATATCCAAATAATGGGTTTTTGTCCGCAGGCACCCTTCAACCATTGGCTTTGAGGTGCGGGAGAATGGCCCTGCACAGTGGAGTACGGCTGCAACATCCTGGAGTGCCGCATCCACGGCGGACTCATTTTCTAGGCTAAAGGCGCGATGTTCTAAACCAAGCGATGTCGCCAACGGCTGCAACTTTTCGGAATTGCGTCCTGCCAGAATCGGGCGTAACCCTTGCTGCACTGCCAATCGCGCAATCAGGGTTCCGGTATAGCCATTCGCACCGTATAACAAAAAGTTTGAGGACATTAGTACAGAAGTTACGACACAGCAGAGATAGAAAGCGATCGCTCTTTTTATCCCGCTTTGTCAATTGAGGGTATAACAGTCGAGCGACTGCATACTTACTATTGTCCGCTTGGGAGTGTTTTCTTCAATACGGCAAAAGGTACAGGTAAGATGACAGAATGTTTGCTTGGCTTTGCTTCCCACCCTAGGATAGCTACGGCACTGATTCAATCGTCTCGCCCCTGAAACTATGTTGGCTGCAATTTTATTTGACTTGGACGGGACTCTGGTAAATACTGACCGAATCCATTACAAATCTTGGCAAGATATTTTAAAACAATACGGTATTGATATTGACGAGAATTTTTACCAAAAACGGATTAGCGGACGCCTCAATCCAGTCATTATCCAAGATATTCTCCCTCAGCTAACATTCGCAGAAGGCGAACAACTCGCTGAAGCGAAAGAAGCTTATTTCCGAGAATTATCACCAGAACTTAAACCCCTGGCTGGACTTTCTAAAATTTTGGCATGGACAGAAGAATTAAAGTTGCAACGAGCAGTTGTCACAAATGCACCGCGTAAAAATGTCTACTTCATGCTAGAAGCTTTGGGTTTGGCAGATGCCTTCGCCACCGTTGTTTTAGCAGAAGAAGCGATCGCGGGCAAACCCGATCCGGCTCCCTATCAACTGGCGTTAGATTATTTTGGTATTAAAGCGAAACAAGCGATCGCTTTTGAAGACTCTCCCTCCGGCATTCGTTCATCGGTAGGCGCAGGCATTGCGACAATTGGCATTGCCTCAACCTACGACCCCAAAGTTCTCTGCGACTGCGGAGCAATCTTTGCAGTGCCTGATTTCACCTCTCCGCAGTTGTGGACGTGGCTAGATTCTCCCGCAAAAAACGATCCCGATCCTAATTGAATTTATTAACGCTACACTCTCTTCGCTATAAAGCACTGAGGACGAGTAAGAAGAGATCTCTCCGATTTTATGAATGAATTAGGATTGCGATATTTATATTTCTGTGGATGTACAGTTTGATTTTTGTAGAGGTAGGTTTGATAGCCAGAGACCTAATTTATCCCTAAAATTGGGATAAAGCCGCCCTCCGCAACTCAGCCCTCTTCTGTCACTTTCCGAAGTAAGCAAGTAGTAAATAACGGGACTTAAACAGATTTCAAGCCCAAATAAAACCCAAAGCAGCTTTATAGGCTGAGAATACATCTCGATTAGCGTTCACCCACTCCATAAAACGGAAAGACATCGCTGTCCG